>JAGHDT010000029.1 GCA_021159805.1 Anaerolineae bacterium | reverse complement strand
TCTCAGGGTCAGACAAGCTCTGCGGTCTGATCGGAAGCCGGCGGTCACGTTCTAGCCCAAACCTATGCACGCGCCGACCGAGGCGCGATGAAGGTGCCATGAATAAGCGACTCGCCATCATAGTGTGTGTGATACTGGTGTTGGTCGGCAGCGCACTGATCACCAGGTCTAGCCGGCTGGTACCGCAGGCAGACGACAGCAGCATAGCTCCTGACAACTCGCCGCGCCCCTCTCCGACGTGGGCGTCGCTTCCTCTGCGTGCCTCAGAGTCGGAGAGGGGCGGTGAAGTCGACTACCGGCCTTTCTATCGTGCGCTGCTGCGTGACCAGATTGAGGAGGCCGACCGGCTCTGGACGGAGCTTTGTGAGATGGTCCCGGAAGAGAGCGGCTCGCTCCACATCGCAGGCGCCCGGTTAGCCCTCGCCCAGGACGATTTGGAGCGAGCAGGTGATCGCGCCCGGGAAGCCGTGAGCCGAACGCCGGACGATGCCCTGGCCTGGTCCTTGCTTGGCGTCATTCTGGACCGCACAGGGCAGCCCAGACAAGCGGAGCAGGCGCTGGCCAAAGCACAGTCCCTGGATCCAAGTCTGGCCTCGGAGGTGCTCCCCAGCCGTTGGCAAGCCGCCGTCGCATCCCGAGACGCCGCCGTCGTGGTTGCGTTGGCTGAGAACTTCGGCGAGCGTTACCCCGGCAACATTTTCGTGCCGTACTATCGCGCCGAGGCGCTCCTGATGACGGGGGCACCATCCGATGCCATTACGCTGCTGGTCGGTGTGCTCACGGAGGAGCCTGACGCACCGGCTTTGCTCTGGTACACCCTGGGACGGGCCTACCTGGCTCGGGGCGGCTACATCGAAGCAGCGACCTCGCTGGAAGCCGCCGCTTACCGCTTCGCCAGGGGAGATACGAGTCTCGAACTGATCAGTCCACGCCCGATCGACGACCTGAATGCGCATCTGGGTCAGGCGTATCTACAGACCGCTCGTTGTGCCGAAGCGGAGACGATCTTTCACCGCCTGCAGGCTGATCAGCCCGGCTTCGCTGGCATGGTTGAGGCTGCCGTGAACTGCCAAACGCCGACCCCCACGCTGACACCGTGGATCCCCGTACAGATCGGCACAGTCACTCCCCGACCCTAGCGTCACCTACAGGGGGGATACGTGCCGGCCGCACACGCGTCAGATGACGAACGCGCCGTTGCTATAGAGCAAGTCTCCGTCAACCCAGATCTCGCCGCCGTCGCGCATATCACAAATCATATCCCAATGGATTGCTGACCGATTCTTGCTCCCTGTATCAGGATAGCCGGCGCCGACCGCCATATGGAAAGTGCCTCCGATCTTCTCATCAAACAGGATACTCTTCGTGAACCTCTGGATGCCGAAGTTCGTGCCGATAGCGAACTCACCTAGATAGCGCGCGCCGGCATCGGTGTCCAGCATGTGCTGCAGGAAGGCATCGTTCTTCTTCGCTGTCGCCTCAACCACCCGACCCTTCTCAAATCTGAGCTCTATGCCCTCGACCTCACGGCCCTGAGTGATCGCGGGATAGGTGAAGCGGACCCACCCATCGGCGCTATCCTCAACGGGTCCTGTAAACACCTCTCCACTTGGCATGTTGTGGTGTCCATCTGAGTTGACGAAGGTCCGACCCTCGACTGACAGCTCAAGATCAGCATTCGGGCTCAAGACACGAACGTGCTTGCGACCGTCCAGCCACGCGATGATGTGGGCCTGGTCACGATGCACCTTCTCCCAGGCTGCCACGGGACCCGCCCGGTCGCAGAAGCAGGCGCCATAGACAAAGTCCTCGAAGTCACGCAGACTCATATCCGCGTCCTGCGCGGCCGCAGCGGTGGGGAAGAGTGTACCGGTCCACTTGAGCTCACCGCTCGCACCGCGTTTTATGTAGGTCTGCCGAATGGGGGCCATAGCCTTCTGTCGCTCGGCCTGTCGCGCAGGGTCAATTCCGCTGAGTTCCCGGGTGTTAGTGGCTGCGCGGATGCTGATCAGCGCCTCGTATTCCTCGAAGAACAGCCTCTGGACCGGGCTAACGAAAGCCAGCTGCCCAGCACTGGCCGTCCGGAAGTAAGCCTCCTCCATACCCGGCAACGTGAGGCTCACATCCGGGTGGCCACCACGTTCCAGGATCCGTTCGTAGACGGGCAGTACCAGCGGTGCGGCGGCCGGCTCGGAGATCACGACGACTCGATCCCCGGGCTGGACGTCCACTGAGTAATCCACCAGCAGTCGCGCAAGGCGCATAACGCGTTCGTCGCTCACACTCTCACCTCCTATGTTGCGTATGTGCAGCTGTTTGAGTCACAAGAGAGAACCACGCCATGCTCTTCGCTGACGCGTGTTTCTGGGTTTCATCTGCTGCAGGGACTAGCCAGCGCTTGCGGGTGCGGCGCCGGATGCTGCTGGCACGCCCTGTGTCACACCATAGGCCCGCTCGCGGTCTCTGCGGAACTGACGAGTGTAGAGTTCATAGTAATGCCCGTGAGCCTGTATCAGCTCCCTGTGCGTGCCCATCTCAGCGATCCTGCCGCTCTCGATAACCAAGATGCGGTCAGCGCTCTTGATGGTTGACAGACGATGGGCGATAACGAAGCTTGTTCTGCCTTTCATCACAGCTTCCATGCCCCGTTGGAGATGCGCCTCCGTCAGTGTATCGACTGAGCTCGTGGCCTCATCCAGGATCAGGATATCCGGATCGGCCAGCATCGCACGTGCAATACTGATCAACTGCTTCTGCCCAACAGAGAGCAGGCTTCCGCCCTCCCCAACTTCCTCCGCATATCCCTTATCCAGTTCGACGATGAACTCGTGAGCGTGAGCCATCCTGGCCGCGGTCTCCACCTCTTCATCTGTGGCATCGAGACGCCCGTACCGAATGTTGTCCATAACACTACCCGAAAAGAGGTGCGGCGTCTGAAGCACCACACCGATCCGCGACTGGAGCGCACGCTGCGTAAGGCTGGTATAGTCGATGCCATCGATGCGGATTGTGCCGTCCGTCGGCTCGTAGAATCGACAGATCAAGTTGACGATCGTCGACTTTCCGCCACCGGTCGGCCCGACCACGGCAATGTGCTCGCCCGGGGCCACGTGCAGGCTGAGATCTATGAGAACGTCCTTGTTCTCCTCGTACCTGAACCCCACGTGGTCAAACTCTATCTCACCACTGATGTTCCCCGGATCGAAGGCGCCCTCGCAGTCCACCACATCAGGAGTGGCATCGATGAGTGCAAAGACACGTTCTGCCGAAGCGACGGAGCGCTGCATCTCAGCGTAGACACGGGCCATATCCTGGATGGGCCACATCATGAACATCAAGTAGCTCAAAAAGGCCTGCAGGCCCCCTACCGTCAGGCCGGCGACCTCGATCTGAAGGCCACCGTACCAGACAACGGCGCCAGTACCCAGCGCACCGACGATCTGCACAATCGGCAAGAACAACGCGGATAGCCACGCCGCGCGATACGCGGCTTTGTACATCCCGGAGGACTTCTGACGGAAGTCATCCAGGTTTCGGCGCTCCCTGACCAGGGCCTTGACCACGCGCACACCGCTGATGCTCTCATTGTAGAAACCGGTGATCACCGAGTTCAGCTTACGGACCTCACGGTACTGAACAAGAATGCGCTGTCTGAACCAGAATGCCAGAGCGATCATGACCGGGACGATCGAAACCACGATCAGACTCAGCCGCCAATTGATGGTCATCATAAAGATGACCGATGTGGTGATATTCAGGGCAGCCCAGACGATGTCAATCATCCCCCACGTCACCAGTTCCGAGATGCGGCCAGAATCTGAGGTCACCCGCGACATTATCCAGCCGACAGGCGTCTTGTCGAAGTAGGAGAACCACAGTTCTTGGAGATGGTTGAACAGCTTCTTCCTCAAGTCGTACTGCACACGCTCACCCAGCACACCGGCCATGTAGATGAAGCCGAAGACAGTCAGAGCTTGCGCGACTGCGAGTCCGCCATAGCGAGTCAGCAGTTGCACAAGACGTGCCTGATCCCCCTTGAGAATGGCCTCATCGATGATCTGTTTGCCCAGGTAGGTGAAGTAGGAATCAGAGAGCGACGTCCCCGCAATCATGGCCAGGAAACCAACAGCCCAATGCCAGTAGGGCCGAACCTGGGCCAGCATCCGCAAGACAATGCGCCGATTGACTTTGCTAGTAAACTCTTCTTCCTCTAGCTCGTAACTCACTTTATTACTCCTCGTGCTCTAGACGACAGCCACAGCTGTGGCCTCGGGAAATCGAGGTTGGTAGCACTACCTCGGGCTGGGCCGCTATCGCGATCTACTCGACCTCGACCTCGTGACGGACCTCTTCCTCAATTCGTGACTGGATATCGAAGATGTCCCGGTAGAATCCGTCCTGCTGCACCAGTTCCTCGTGGGTGCCGCTCTGCACGATGGTGCCCTTGTCAAGCACCAGAATGAGATCGGCACTCATCACGGTCTGGATGCGGTGAGCAACCAAGAACGTTGTGCGACCCACCATCAACCGGCCGAGGGCACGCTGGATCTGATCCTCGGTTTCTGTGTCGACGGATGACGTCGCATCATCAAGTATCAAGATCCGTGGGCCCTTGAGCAGTGCGCGTGCGATAGCGACCCTCTGGCGCTGCCCGCCGGAGAGCGTGACGCCTTTCTCACCCACAATCGTGTTATACCCCTCCGGGAACGTGAGGATGATGTCGTGAATGGCCGCAGCCTTCGCAGCTTCCTCTATCTCCTCCTCTGATACCTCCCGCTGGGAACCGTAGGCAATGTTCTCACCGATACTTCGCGAGAAGAGGAACGGCTCCTGCTCTACGATCCCGATGTTGCGGCGTAGCATCGCGCGCGGGTACTCACCCAGCGGCACGCCATCCAACGTGATGGTGCCAGACTGGTGATCGTAGAAGCGGAGGAGCAGATTGATGATGCTGGTCTTGCCAGATCCTGTTGAGCCCAGGAGCGCGACCAGTTGCCCCGGCTCACAACGGAACGTGATGCCGTGCAGCACTTCCACAGGCTCCGCCAGTGCGTCGGCCGACGTGTCGGCCTGCGCAGACATTTCCGACTGCTCCCGATCAGTCTTGGGCTTGCGTCCTTTTGATCGCGGCTTCGTCTCCTTGAGCACACTCTGCGGTTCATAGGCGAACGTCACATCCTCAAACACAACAGCTCCACGAATCGCCGTGTCCATCGGCACCGATCCGGATTCCACATCCTCACGGTCCTCCCGGATCATCTCAGCCACACGCTGATAGGAGACGAGGCCAGTGGACACATTCACGATGAGGCGCCCCATATTTCTCATAGGCCAGATAATCCACATGACCATACCCATCGCAGCCATATAGGTGCCTGTTGTGATCTCGCTCCGCAGCGCCATCGTGGCGCCAACAGCCATAGCCAGAATCGTCTGCGCCGCGCACATCACATCGGACACGGGCCAGTAGAGCGCGTGCATCGAGGTCAGCCGGCGCCCCCGCCGGTACTTCTCGAGATTCTCGCTCTCAAATTTCTCGATTTCATAGGACTGGCGCGCGAACGCGCGGACGACGCGAACGCCGGTAAGGTTCTCCTGAAGCGCTGTGGAGAGCTTAGCTTCCTGCTTCTGGAACGCTTTGTAAGCCCTGGACACTCGGCCAAAGAAGAAATATGATGTTCCCACAATCAACGGCATCACGGCGATTGACGTCCATGCCAACCGCGGGTTCATGCTCATCAGCATCGTGAAGTTGACGACGAAGAGCGACAGAATGCGTCCGATCCCCAATGCCTGGTCGGCATAGAAGCGGCGCACAGCGTCGACATCGGAGGTGGCGCGCTGGATGAGCTCGCCCGTCTTGACATAGTCGTGAAAGCTAAAGGGCAGCCGCTGGATATGGTCAAGCAGATAGTCCCGCAACCGCAGCGTGATCCCTTCGGCCGTCCGCGCTGACCAGGTACTTCGGAGGTAGGCGAAGAGCCCTTCGGCTACGGCCAGCCCAACGAACGTGGCAGCTGCCAGCGGCAGCCGGCTCAGGACCTCGGGGCTGCCGATGACGTCATCGACGACATACTGCAGAAGTTTGTAGTAGTAGGTGCGAACAAGTGCCCCCAGAGCCACCGCAGTCAGTGCCCCGAAGTAGAGCCACCGGAAGCCGTGCATCAGCCGGAACAGACCGACAACCCGGCTGTCTGACAGTGTCGATTTCAGGTCCAGAGTTAGTCTCTCTTGCGGATCATATGTTTTTCTGTGCGACATCTTTCTATCCTTACTACGTGCAACCGTGCCGTCCGTGAATTGCCACTTACTTACCCACCGCTAGCCTCGCTCCTCTCAGACACGCAAAACGAGCGGGTGCCTCTTTCTTGATACTGTGTGAGATAACCGAACCCCACACCTTCTCTGCTGGTGCCCGCTCGCCGGATGCTTGCTGTTTGCCTGTCGCTCACATGCTTGCTCAAGAAGTGTCTTGAGTACAGTGTGAGAGTCTGCAGCAGCGTGCTAGCTAACCCGGCGACCTCAGGGCGATGCGGTGCTCCGGTTTGCAGGGCTCAAGAACCTTCGGAACGACACCCAAGAGATTGTCTGCGTTTGCCTGGGTCATAACATCCTCCTCACATATCCCGTCAGAGCTAACAATGCTCACGAACGACTATCGCCGCCCCAGTTGTCATCCACCGAACGCGTGCGCGCTGCGACACAGGCGTCTGCCAGCTGGGACACATACGCCATCGTACCACACTTACGTCATTATGTAAATCTTTCTCGTACGGGGTCTCGTTCTCCTGAGTCAAAGCTCGATTTTCCGAAGCAGTGCCGACTGTGAGCAGGAGCGCTTTCGCTTTGGCGTCTTTCCGCTATACTGTGGCAATGCTCAACGGCTCAACCGCCTGTCAGGTATTGCGAGTCGACAACCGCGGACTGGCCGCGGTGAGCTTCGACCGAGAGTGCTCGAGAGGTTTGAACAATGAACCGCAACGCTAGATTGTCCAGGGATGGGTCGTTCCGACTCCTGGGGTTTCTGATCGTTCTAATCATCTTCTGTATCCTCTCGCCTACGTTCGCTCGTTTCTATACTGACTACCTATGGTTTGAGAGCCTCGACCTGGCGCAGGTCTTTGAAAGGCGCATCACTGCGTCCCTGGCTCTGGCGGGGGCAGCTGCTCTCATTTCGGTGGCATTCTTGCTGCTGAACTGGAGTCTGGTGGCACACTGGATCGTCCCGACAGAGCGGCTCCGACGCACGATCCCTCTCTCCGCCTCGTTGCGGAGCCCGATCCGGGGTCGTCCCCCCCAGCGAACTCAGATCGACGTCTCGGCGCGCCCTGTCCGTATCGCATTTGCAGTCGGGGCTGTGCTCATTGGCGTGATAGTTGGCGTCTCGTTATCCGGCGAATGGCAGACGCTGCTCCTGGCGTTGGACGCTGTGCCGTTCAACTTCACTGACCCGATCTTTGGTCAGGATATCAGCCTTTACGTATTCCAGCTCCCCTGGTACAGGGTGCTCCTCGGCCGCGGGCAAATACTGTTAGCACTGGCGCTGGGTGGCGTCCTTGCTCGCTATGCGCTTTTCGGAGAGATACGTGCGAGGGGCGTCACGGCGCATCTCTCTCTATTGGGCAGTGCCTGGCTGGTGCTGATGGGATGCCAACGACTGTTGAGCCGCCTGGCGCTCCTGCAGACTCAGGAGGGCGCGATCTTCGGGGCGGGGTATACGGATATCCACGCCCGATTGCCACTGTACACGGTTGAGGCCATCCTCTTCTTTGCAGCAGCCGCCATCTTGGTCATCAACCTGTTTGCGCGCCAGTGGAGACTCCTGATAGGTATCGGGTTGTTTTGGGTCGGTCTCACCCTTATCGGGCCGCTCTATCCTGCCATGGTGCAGCAATTCAGCGTGGAGCCCAATGAGTTCGCGCTTGAGCGCCCATACATCGAGCATAACATCCGCTACACGCGGGAAGCCTACCAACTCGGCGACATTGCGGAACAGAACTATGCCGCTGACGGAATTCTCAACCAAAGTGAACTCGCTGCAGATGCTGATGTCTTGCGCAACGTCCGTCTGTGGGACTACCGCCCCTTGCTTCGCACGTACAGCCAACTGCAAGAGATTCGGCTCTACTACAGTTTCCACAGCGTCGATGTGGATCGGTACCAGTTGGGTGATCAGCCGACGCAGGTGATGCTGGCAGTTCGCGAACTGGATGTCGACGAGCTTGCCACGCAAGCGCAGACCTGGATCAACCGACACTTGGTTTTTACCCACGGTTACGGATTGGCCCTCAGCTCAGTCAACGACATAACACTGGAAGGGCTACCGAAGCTACTTGTCCGGGATATTCCTCCGATCAGCGACGATCCGATCCTCGATATAGCGCGGCCGGAGATCTATTTCGGCGAACGAACACGTGAATACGCGCTTGTCCAAGCGGTAGAGGAGGAGTTCGACTATCCTCAAGGTGATTCCAACGTCTATACCCGTTATCAGGGGTCGGCGGGCGTTCGCCTGGGCAATGCTCTGCGCCGCACTTTGTTGGCAACACGCTTCAGCAGCACCCAGGTGTTGCTCTCCTCCGCTCTGTCCAATGACAGCCGCGTCCTGTTCCATCGCGACATCCGAGATAGAGCCGAGACCATAGCTCCTATGCTGTGGTATGATGACGATCCCTACCCCATCATTGCTGACGGGAGGATTATCTGGCTACTGGACGCTTATACGTGGACAGATCAGTTCCCCTATTCGCAGCCGATGACTGGGCTGAATTACATACGCAACAGCATCAAGGTCACCATTGATGCCTACAGCGGCGAAATCCACTTCTACATCATCGATCCGCAAGATCCAGTTGCAGCAACGTACGCACGTATCTTCCCGATGCTGTTTGAGGACGGCAGTCAGATGCCGGAAGTCCTACGATCCCACTGGCGCTATCCGGAAACCCTGTTCCTTTACCAGTCGGAACTGTACGCGACGTATCATATGCGTGACCCGCAGGTGTTCTACAACCGAGAAGACCTATGGGATCCACCACACGAACTTGTCGAGACCGAACAGCAGGTGATGGAGCCATACTACGTTACGATGCGCCTGCCCGGGTCGGATGAGCCAGAATTCCTGCTGATTCGACCCTACGTCCCGCGGCAGAAACAGAATATGGTGGCCTGGCTCTACGCCCGATGCGATGGTGATGTTTATGGTGAGCTGGGGATCTTTAAGCTAGCGAAGGACCGCTTGGTCTTTGGCCCGCTCCAGATTGAGGGCCGCGTGGACCAGAATCCCGTCATCTCGCAGCAGTTGTCGCTCTGGGACCAACGTGGCTCTCGCGTCCTTCGAGGCAACTTGTTGGTTCTGCCCATTCAGGACACTTTTCTGTATATCGAGCCACTCTACTTGGAGGCCGAATCAGGCCAGCTTCCGGAACTCAAGCGTGTGTTGGTCGCCTATGCTGACCGAATTGCTATGGCACCGACTCTGGACGAGGCACTGCTCCAGATCTTCGCCGAAGGCGGAGCCGGCAGTGCTGCCTCGGGCATCTCAGCGCCGGCTGAGAATGAATCCTTGGAGGAATTGGCAGGTCGTGCCTGGCAGCACTATCAGGCAGCTCAGGCATGTCTGGAGGCTGCTGACTGGTCGTGTTACGGTCGAGAGCAATCGCTCCTTGAGAGTGCTCTCAAGCTAATGGTCCACGAGCAGTGATGCGGAAGAAATCACGAGGTAAACACAGGTGAATACTCCCAAGCTAATATTGAAGCGCGGGCGGAGCAAATCTATTCTCCGACGCCATCCGTGGCTTTTCTCAGGTGGCATTGCCAAGGTGCTGGGCGCACCAGATCTCGGAAGTCTCGTCGCAGTCTGTGATGCGCAGGATGAGTTTCTGGCCTGGGCACACTATAGCCCGCATTCTCAAATCCGAGCCAGGCTCTTCTCATGGCAGGAGTCTCGCGTACCCAACGGTGAGGAGTTCTGGCGCGAACGACTGGCTCAGGCCGTCGCTCTCCGGAGCGGAGAGTTGGCGGATGCGGAGACCACCGCGTGCCGGCTTGTCAACGCGGAATCAGACGGCGTACCGGGTTTGGTTGTCGATCTGTACGGATCGACGCTGGTACTGCAGTTCCTTACCGCTGGGTCTGACGTGCGCCGCGATCTCTTTGTGGAGCTGCTGTGGGACATTGTCAACGGTTACCTCGACGTGGAGAGGATCTTCGAGCGCAGTGACGTAAGTGTACGGAGGCGGGAGGGACTGCGTGAGCGATCCGGCCTCCTGCGGGGAAAGGCGCTTGAGGGCCCCATCACGATCCTTGAAAACGGTCTGACCTTCGAGGTAGATGTTGGCGGCGGACAGAAGACGGGCTTCTACCTCGATCAGCGCGACAACCGGCAGATTCTGCGCGGGATCGTCCAAAGATACGTACGCTTCCAGGCCCCGCCCCGCTTATTGAACGTGTTTTCTTATACCGGTGGCTTCGCCGTCTACGGTCTGTCTGCCGGTGCGGCAAGCGTGGTCAATGTGGATACATCAGAGGATGCCCTGGCTGCGGTGCGTCGGAATCTGCAGTTGAACAACCTGGATACCTCCCTCTCGGAAGATATCAACGGCAGTGCCTTCAAGGTGCTGCGTGAACTGCGACAGGCTGGAGCGCGGTATGATGTGATCGTGCTTGATCCGCCGAAGTTTGCCGTCACACAGCGCGATGTGAAGCATGCCTCCCGCGGCTACAAGGACATCAACCTGCAGGCTTTGCATCTACTCGAACCCGGTGGACATCTATTGACCTTCTCTTGTTCCGGCGCGATCTCGGACGATCTCTTTCAGAAGATTGTTTTTGGGGCAGCGCTTGACTCCGGACGTGATATACGGATCGTCGGGCGCATGATGCAGTCCAGCGATCATCCGGTGGCCCTGACCTTCCCGGAGGGGGCCTATCTGAAGGGCCTCATCTGCAGAGCATCCAAAGCCTAGAAGCACTGCGACCGTGCCGACGCTCAATCCAACCACAGACTCGCGATCACGGAGTTGACGCAAGCCCGGAGGGTCCGCCGCGTCCAACGGTAGCACTCGCCTACTCTCACATTCAGTTAGGAGCGGTCATATGCGCGGTTTGAAGATCATTGCCAAGGCAGCGGTGGCGTTCTACGAAGAGCTCTTCTACCATTTCGTGGTGGGTCTGGCCCACGCGCTCTGCTGGCTACTGGTCATCCCCGGGCCATTTGCCCTCGCCGGCGTCTATGCCATTGGCCAGCGGGCAGTGCGCGGAAAAGCGGTCAACTGGCGCCTGATCTGGGACACCATCAAGGAGTTTGGCCCACGCAGCTTTCTCCTCTTCTTGATCATCGTGCTTGGTTTTGCCATCGTGGCGGTCAATATCTGGTTCTACAACACCCCGGAGGTCTCACCGTTCCCAGCCTCCGTCAAGATATGGACAACGCCGATCTTCGTCATCATCGGCGTGCTCTGGACAGGTGTGGCCTTCTATGCACAGGCGTTCCTGATGGAGCTTGAGGATCCGAAGATGCTCGTAGTCTTGAGAAACAGTTTGTTCCTAACGGTCCTGAAGCCGCTGAACACACTGGGTTTCTTGCTGATTTCGGCGCTGGTAACCGCCCTTTCGATCGCGCTCCCCGTCTTGCTCGTGGTCCTTCCGGGCTTTCTGTCCACGCTGTCGCTGACCGCGGTCCGAACGCTCCTCGCCGATCTCACGGAGCGGGCTGAGGCGATGCATAGGGATAAGGAGTCCGATGATGGTGGAGACCAGGACGGCGCAGGCGAGATCGCGACGGCCGGGGAGGCCGCCCAGTAGAGTCGTGATACCTCGACGCAGGAACAACAGACGCAGATCAGGCGTGCAGTGCACTGCTACGACTATCATCGGCCCGCGTTGACGGCGGATGCCGTTGTGCTGCGCACCGCAGGAGCGGCACCGGGGAGACACCTGGAGATTCTGCTGATCCAGAGGGGACACCATCCTTTCTCCGGGCGGTGGGCCCTCCCAGGAGGTTTCGTGGATCGAGGTGAGTCCCCTGAAGAGGCGGCGCGACGTGAGCTGTATGAGGAGACGGGCCTCTCCGTAGACAAGTTTACACAAGTCGGGGCTTTTGGGGACCCTGGGCGAGATCCCCGCGGGTGGGTTGTCTCGGTGGCCTACGTTGTGAAGCTTGAAAACGCCGGCGGTGTGGCGGTTGCCGGCGATGACGCGTCAGGGGTTCAGTGGTGGCCGGCAGACTGTCTCCCCCCGCTGGCTTTTGATCACGCCAAAATCGTGGAGAAGGCGCTTACGTTGGTCACCGCCGAAGCAGACGCCATCGACCAGGAGTCTGCGGAGCCCTTCAGGTAGCCCGGCCCCGGCGCG
>JAGHDT010000210.1 GCA_021159805.1 Anaerolineae bacterium | reverse complement strand
GATCAAGACTGAGGCGTCGCTCGACTGACTCCGTGAGATGCTGTGTCCCGCGGCGAGTCCCTCCGCGTGGGCATCGCGATCCGCGGATGTGGGCTTTCGTTCCCCAGGCGCGCGCGACTCAGGTCGCGCGTGTTTTTCCGCTTCTCTTGCTCATAGGTCCGCGATCGTGGTTACTACGGTCCACACAGGCAGAATCAGCCCAACTTCCACGGATTTCCCACCAATTCTCCGAATTCTCTGATCTCGTTACCGCTGCGTATACCGTTTCGTTACCGGTCGCCCATATCGTATAGGCAGATACGAAGATAACACTTACCCATAGAGACACACCGGAGGTGGGGAGATGAAAGCACGGATGCAGTTGGCAATGGCGAAGATGAGCGATCCCCGTACAGTGCGCATTATCCTGGTCGCCTTGACGTTGGCCCTGGCCGCAGCGACTCAAGTAACGCCCGCAGGTGTTGAAGCTGTCTATGCTTCTCCTGCCTCGGGTGGTGGCGGCTGCGTGGGCGGTTAGTAGCCCAATCTCCTTCATTGTGAGGCGCGTGTAGCGCCAGAAATACTCTGTCATCTATGTAACCTGGGTTGGGCTGCTGGGTTCGGTGCCCTTGATGATGTTCTCACTAAGTGCCACGAGCTGCGGCATAGGGCTTCACTTGGGAAGGTGAAGACGAAGCCTTGTGCCGCCGCTCGTCGCATAGCTGAGGTAAGATCTGGGAGTGGAGGTGAGGTGCAATGTCTGAGATGGCTCTGCGGAGTCTGATATCACACGCAGTTGTGGATGACAAGATGCGTTCGAGGCTGCTGACCGGGGAGCGCGATCGCGTCTTCTCTCAGTTCGAGCTCAATGAGATGGAGCGCAATGCGTTGAGCGGGATCAGGGCTGGATCGCTGCAGTCGTTTGCAGCTCAACTGGATGATTGGATGCGATCCCAGCCTGCGGTTGCTGTGGGAGCCAAGCTTACTATCTGACAAATGCCGTAGTACAGACGTGTAATGTGAGGCCAGAGATCCTGCCCTCAGAGTGTGCTCAGCCGCGACGATTGGTCGCAGACGCACCCTGGGGGCGAGGCCTTTGTTGCGTTATGGTGCGAAGTGGTGTTCAGGAGTGTCGTCTGGGTGGGGGGACGAGTTCCAAAGCCCCTGCAGTGGGAGAGGTCGTTATGCCTATACAGTATGTCCTACTTGAACGCGGATCTTTCGTCTATGCCCGGGCATACGGGACGCTAACTGTGCAGGACCTGATTGAGCACGAGCAGGTGTTGCTGCAGGATCCTCGCTTGGATCGGGGGTACCGCCAGCTGCTGGACTGCCGGTGGGTCAGCGATGATCAGATTGACGAGTCCGTGTTGACGCAGCTTGCCCGTGTTCACAGTCGGAATCTGTCGTCGGTGAAGGGATCTCGCTACGCTGTGGTGGCGCACAGCGTCCAGTGGTTCCGAATTGGCTCGCATTACCGGTGTGAGCAGTATGGTATGACGATGATCATCTTCAATGATCCGAGCACAGCATGCATTTGGTTGGGGATAGATTACCGGCAGCTTGCGGATTACCGGTGGTCCAAGATTCCAGTTCTTTCTTCCAATCCCCAGTGGCCCGTGGTCGCTCCCGCTGTCTAGTCCCGGCCGGCAACGCGTTCGAGTTTGCCGCGGTCTACCAATACGATCCTGCCTCGATCCATCCGGATCAGGCCGTCCTCCTCCAGGGCGCGCAAGGATCGGCCAATGACGTCGCGCACCGTTCCCAGGTGCACGGCGATGTCGTGCTGTGTCCATCGTTGGATCACCGGCGGTGGGGTGTCCTCAGTGGGTCCCCCTTCACTGCGACTCGTCTGCTCCGTGTGCTGATCCGCCCTGTCCAGTAGGAACCGGACCAGGCGTTCCTGCACGCTGTACAGAGCCAGGTTTTCCACAAGGTTTGTGAGGTGAACGAGACGCCCTGCGAAGTCTCGGAACACGGCCACAGTCAGGTCCGAATGGGCCAGGGTCAGGCGCAAGAAATCACTCGAGCGCAGGAGCAGGATGGTGCTCTTGGCCATCGCTGCTGCATTGGCAGGATTACGCCCGTCCGGCTTGAACGGCGGCACAGTGTTGAACGCCTGCCCGGATCTGAGCCGGACAAGTACCTGCTCGCGCCCCTCGGCTGAGACGCGGTAAACACGTACCTCGCCGGACACGACGAAATACGCAGCCTCACAGACATCTCCCTCCAGTACGATGTGCTCCCCGCGGGCATATGTGCGCAACTGCCCGTGGCGCGCGATGTCGTCCAGCGTGGCCTCCGAGAGATCGCTGAAGAGCTTGATGCTCTTCAGCCGCGCGACAGCACGTTGGGCCCTGGCCTCCGTGCGCATGCAATCAGGCTTCGTCGTCCATCAGCGCCAACAATCCCATCAGCCCATAGTTGGCAAGAACCATCGGCGCCAGGATTGGCGCCCGGCGCAGCAGCCGCTCGATCACGATTGTGTTGCCGACACTCAGGTCGTGCACAAAGTGGAGCACCGACACGAGGGGGCCGGTGACAATCATCATCAGCATCGCGACGGCATAGGTGGCCAACTCACCTCGACTGCGGGTCTTGATGAGCGCCAGTGTGAGCGTCACCACTGTCGCGAAGAGACACACCACAGTGGGGACCCATAACCACGGGTTGGTGAATCCGGTGCGAAGGTGGTCGATCACAGTGCTTACCGCGGCGATCAGGACGCCCAGGCTGGAAAGCAGGATGTAGTCGCGGGTCTTTTGCTCAACCGGTCGAGCTGAGAGAGTGACAAAGCCAAGAACGCCCACCAGGACGAAAGCCGGTGGTGCCAGCAAGGGAAGGCCCCAGACAACTGTATCGAGTGTCAAACGGGTGCCCGCCGGTGCAAAAGGCCGCGCGGTTCTGACCAGATGCAGGTAGGTCCCAAGGAGACCGACGATGATGCTGCCGATCAGGGCGGCGACGGTGACCGGACGTCCCCAGCGTTTCCCCTTGCGATTGGCGACAAAGGCAGCTGTCAGCGCAAAGGCGGAGATGGGACCAAATAGGATGGGCGTCCACTCATATGGTTTGAGCGTGCCGTTGCTGATGTGAGCCAGCGTTGTCTCCACGCCCAGGAGCAACTGGTTGAGTATGATGAAGAGCAGGTACGCTTCGTCGCGAGAGACCGCGTACCACTTGCCCATCCACGGCAGGCGCCGCAGAGGCGGAAAGACTGTGGCGAGTGGTCCTTTCATTGCGACGACTCCTCTTGTCCCTGCAGCTCTCGTGCGATCTCGCGAAGCTCCGCGAGATCACTTAGCACCTCGTATGCCCCGTGCCACTGTACGTAGTCGGGCCCCTGCATCCACGCGCCGAACTTGGTGGTGCGTCCCCAATGGTGCCAGAGCTCGAAGTGCACGAAATCAATGGGCTGGTCGAACGGCGCCTCGGTCAGGTGCCCGTCCTCGGCCAGCGTCGCCAATATCTGATCGCTCTCATCGACCCACGTGTTCACGGCCAATGTGGCTGCGTCGGCTGCCGTGAAGAAGTCATCGATGAAGGTCTGGTTGTGGCAGGAAATGCAGACGCCCTGCATTCGAGCCAGATTGGCTTCCCAGGCGGGGCGGCGTGTGCTCTTGGGCGCGAAGAGATACCAACTCAGCCGTTCACCGACGTCGTGTGAGGTGCCGGTGGTGCCGAACCCGCTTATGTG
>JAGHDT010000034.1 GCA_021159805.1 Anaerolineae bacterium | reverse complement strand
GTATGTCCGGTTCACAGCCAGCAGGGCCTCGAACAGCTTACCGCCATCGGTCAGCACTTCGTTGGCCGAGTACCCCAAGAGCTTCCCTGCGTGGACTCCCGCAAAAGGAACCCACGGAATTGCATCAACAGGCTCATGCTTGAGCGCGCTAAACAGCAACGTTCTTCCTGACATATGACCTACCTCCACACTAGGGGTTCCGCCAACGCTGGACACCGGTTTCTACACCCAATCCCTGAGGAAACAACCGGAGATCTCCACTGCCCACTCCGATCTTGCACATCAAAGAAACAGGCACACGGTGTCCCGCTTTGGCGACATTGCGCGACATCCGATAGATGGCAATCAGGCTGCGATCGACCGAGAGATGGCGTAGTTCAGAATCAGCCATTGTGTTCTTCCCTCCCCCCGATACGAGCAAGAGCTGGATTCCTGATTCTGAAGGATTATACACAGAGGTTGCCGGATTTCACCTCGCAACGGCCAGTATCCATTATATAGGCAAATGACACCATTCTACGGACAACATAGGGCCATGATGGGGACAACCCACACCCGTGATCACGGGCGTGATCACAGGCGCGGATCGAGGATCTGCCACCGAAGGGCATCACCTTGATCCACAGACAGAGTGGTTGACAGATCAAGCAAATCTGGTATAACACTCATGCGGGATGCAGCAGAATCCTGAGACGGACCGTACGCCTGGATTTGCTACGAAAGGAATCTGGGCGTTTTCCATGCATTGTATGCAGTGCTTGCGGTGCGCATGCTCAGGCGGCTCATCCCAAAACACGCGTATCTGAAAGGAAGTATACTGCGATGAACGAACGTGAAGTTGGTGTTGTCAAGTGGTTCAATGCGGCCAAGGGCTACGGCTTCATCTCACGCGAAAACCAGGAAGACGTATTCGTCCACTATTCGGCCATTCAGTCCGAGGGTTTCAGGAAGTTGGTTGAAGGACAGCAGGTTGAGTTCTCCCTCGAGGAGACCGACAAGGGTCTGCAGGCGAGCAACGTCGTCGCTCTGCAACCGATCACTCCAGCCAGGTGACATAGGAAGCCGTCTGGTCTTGGACCAGACGGCTTTCGCTTTCCCCAATTTCATGACCACGCTCATCCTCCCTCGATAGGGTGCTGCCCGCAGCTTCACCGCACTGGACACCACAGCTACTGTGATTCCTCAACGGACCTCGCGCTTGCCTCTTTGCTGTTTCCTACTATGATGGAATCACACTTGATACATAACGAAGACTCGATAAGTTTGACCGCGCCACGCGCAACAAGACCGGATCCGTCAGTTGCGACGAGGTCTGCCCATAGGGTAGACTGTAATCGCAGTCCGCGCGGATGTCGGGCGTTGGCGTTGACCTATCGAGTCTTCTTTTATGTCTCACTTCATCCATAGCTCAAGGAGATAGAGAACGACATGGGTAGGATTCGCAGATTGGTGTTGGATACATTGAAACCACACGATCCCAGTATCATTGAATTGGCCGACCAGCTCAGCGATCTCGACGGGATCTCGGCGATCAACATCAGCATTTACGAAATGGACCGCAAGGTTGAAAACGCCAAGATCACGATTGAGGGCGAGTCCATCAGCTACGAGATTGTCGCGGAGCTGATTGAGGAGATGGGGGGCGCCATACACTCAGTGGATGAGGTCGCGGCGGGTCGCCACATCATCGACGATGCTGAGACGCTACAGGACTGATGCCATTGCGGAGAGTCGGGAAGCCGCAAAGGCCGGCCAGCGTCCTGGCGATGAGCAGGACTTGGGCAACCTGCCAAACCAGACTCGGGGTGCAGCAGACTCGCTAACGCAGGTGAGATTGCCTCGCCGCCGTTTTTGCGATGAGGATACTTGATGGTGCCGTGCCCATCAACGGTGTGTCGATGGGCAGCGCTGCGACCGTTGTGGCCAACCCAAGAATCATTGTATCCACGGGACTCGCCACCTGTGTAGCCAGGGGCGTATCGGGCGTGTGAGATACCTATCTAGCCGAGCCGTCGGAGCGCAAGCGAGAACTCCTCGAACTTAGCCGCCACATCCTCACAGATCTCAACAATACCGGAATCGGAGAGGCCCCCCGCGTTGCTGTTGTCACCGTCTTTCTGGTCGGCGCGCTCTCCCCATTCCTGGGCGCGCTCGCCGTGCTGACCCCTTCTTGATGCGCGGCTTATTGCCGCGTATCTACTGAGGCTACGACAGCTCACTGGCCGCCACGCTCCTGACCCTGTTTGGCCTGAGCCTCTTCTTGGAACGTATCAGCGAAGAGAACGAAGCGTCATACGGTGCCAAGCCTGTGGTGGCCGGGCTAGTATCTAACCTCATCAATGTGTTTCTGGGCCGACAGTGAATCTTTGACATCACTCTGAACAATGCTATGATTTGCCCCGTTGATGCGGTCCGCTCAGTTACCGGCCCGTACCGGCAACGCGAAATTGCAGGCGTACATCCAGCTGGAAGGTTGTGGATACTGCTATGATGGAGAAGCTGCGCGCACAGAAACCCATCTACACCATCCTAATCGCCATCATCGTGGCCACGATCCCCTGCTACTGCCTTGGGTTTGTAGCACTGGCGATTCGCCCTTCCCCGCTCACGCCGACACCGGTCCCTGAGGCCACGGAAACCGCTGTCCCGAACGCCAGTGCCACACCGTATGAAGTTGGCCCCGGCACAGGAACACCCTCCAAGACGCGGCAGCCAACGCCAACACAGTGGTTTCCGCCTACCCGGACACCAACACCGACGGCAACAGAGACGCCGCTGCCGAGTATGACGCCGACCGACACACCTACGCCGACGCCCACCAGCACGTCGACACAGACGCTGACCCCAACGCCAACGCTGACCGCCTCGCCCACGGCATCACCAACGGCATCACCGACGGCAACCGAGACGATGCTGCCCACGGCGTCAGCAACAGCAACAGCAACATCTCAGCCATCCGCGACGCCGACGGTCGCCACGCCGACGCAGACGTGGACACCGGAGTCGACAGCTACCTTGACCGCTACGCTTGAGATCACAGCGACGGCCACCATC
>JAGHDT010000044.1 GCA_021159805.1 Anaerolineae bacterium | reverse complement strand
GTAGGGGGGCGTTCGGGTCCTATTCACCCGGCGACTCGGACTTTTCAAGCGCTCCGGATCGCCGTGAACCGCGAGCTTGAGGCCGTTGAGAGGGTCTTGCCGGACGCGATCGCAGCCCTGAAGCCTGGCGGGCGCCTGGCCGTGATTGCATTTCACTCGTTGGAGGATCGCATCGTCAAGCGTTTCCTCCGGCAGGAATCTCGTGACTGCATCTGTCCGCCTGAGCTGCCGATCTGTCAATGTGATCACAAGCGTTCTCTGAAAGTGCTAACGCGCAAGCCGACTATGCCGTCCTCCGCGGAGGTTGCGCGGAATCCGCGCAGCAGAAGTGCCAAGCTGCGCATAGCGGAGAAGATCTGAATCGGGGCGTTCTGGGTGTTGATCGTCCATGCAAACTGTGGTGAGGTGGGCCGATGAGCGTCGCCTGGCAGCAGAGCACACATGGTGTGCTGCGTAGGCAGGAAAAGGTTAACCGGACGCTGATGACGACATTCGTGGTCATTACGGTGCTGGTTGCCGCTCTGGGCCTGCTCTATCTGGGCCTGGTGGCGTCTTCGGCACACCTGTCCAGCGACATATGGCATATGCACTCGGAAATGGCTGAGATCCAGAGAGAGAGCAGCCGCCTTGAGACGGAGATCGCACGGTTGAGTTCGATCCCTGTGCTCCAGGCGCGGTCCGTGGCACTTGGTTACCAGGCGGCTGAGTCGATCGAATATGTGGACTCGATTGAGGTAGGAGCGCCATGAAATGATACGCGGACCCGAGGCCCGTCTGCGGCTGGTGACCGCTCTGCTGATCGCGGCCCTGCTGCCCGTCATTGGGCAGTTGGTGCGTTTGCAGATCCTTGATCGTGATCGCTACCAGGCGGAGGTCGATGAGCTGGTGATGCGGCCGTACGCGTTGCCGTTGCCGCCTGACGGGACAATTCGGGACCGCAACGGCGATCTACTGGTGGGGAACATCCCGATCTACAGCGTGGGGGCGCAGATTGACCTCATCACTGATACGCAGATTGCGGCGGCTGTGTTGGCGCCTCTCTTGGACTTGGATGAAGGCGCACTCTTGGAGAAGTTCGTCATTCGGGAGGATGAGGAGGATTTGAGGTGGGTCTGGCATCGCCTTGCTCATGGTATCCGCGGCGACAACGCTGAGGCCATCAAGAAGCTAAAGGAGAGCTGGGATTGGCTGACGTTGGAGCCAACGTGGCAGCGCTTCTACCCTGAGGCCGAGTTGGCATCACATACTCTCGGCTTTGTGAACGCCGACGGTAATGGATACGGCATTGAGGCTTCCCAGTTTCACCTGCTTCAACCGCGTCCGGCAGCCGGGATGGGGGAGGTGGATGTCCTCAGGGTCCCACTGAGCGAGGAGCTGGCCAAGGGGAAGCTGCGAGCGTTTGCCGGCACGGATATCACGCTGACCATTGACCGGACAATTCAGGCTTTTGTGGAAGGGGAGCTCGATAAGGCGCTCGAGCTATACGGGGCGTCCGGCGGCACGATCTTAGTGATGAACCCCCAGACCGGTGAGATTCTGGCGTCTGCGAGTTACCCGGACTATAACCCTTCTCTCTACAGCACCTACGATGTGTCTGAGCAAGGCCGGTTCGTTGATCCTGCGGTCAGCGTAGTCTACGAGCCAGGCTCCGTGTTTAAGATGTTCACCGTGGCAGCGGCACTGGATTCGGGCAGCGTGACCCAAGACTGGTCGTACTATGATAGCGGCCTCATCGAATACGGTGGCGTACTGGTTCGTAACTCAGACGGCGCGGGACACGGGCAGCAGAATCTGCAGGGCGTGATCGATCACTCTCTCAACGTGGGCGTGGCCACGCTGACGACGCAGCACATAGGAGCCGACGTCTTCGCTGACTACGTGCTGCGTTTTGGATTCGGTCGACCCACCAACGTCGGTCTGTTTGGGGAGGCGGCAGGTCTGGTGCATTTGCCTTGGGATCTGAACTGGTCTGATGGGTATCTGGTCACGAACGCGTTTGGCCAGGGCATTGCGGTGACGCCCATCCAGATCGCGACGGCGGCCTCGGCGCTGGCCAACCACGGCACGATGATGAAGCCACGTCTCATCACGGAGCGCCGGACACCCGAGGGTCGAGTTGTGGTCATACCTCCTAAAGTGGCAGGGCAGCCGGTGTCGGCAGAGACGGCGGATTACGTGGTCGGTCTGATGGAGCACGCGGTGGAGACCACCATCGTGAAAGCACAGGTCCCGGGATACCGGATCGCAGGCAAGACCGGCACCGCGCAGATCCCGGTTTCGGGTGGCTATGATCCTGTTGAAGTCATCACGTCTTTCATCGGCTTTGGGCCTTTGCCTGACCCGCAGCTCCTGATACTGGTGAAGCTTGACCGGCCGCAAGTGGATCTCAGCGTGCGCTGGGGTACCCAGACTGCGGCACCGGTCTTCAACCTGGTGGCTTCGCGGCTCTTTGTGCTTTTGGGAATACCGCCTACTGAACCGATCGATCCCTGAACGGAACAAGATGACACAGCATCTAACTCTGGGGAGACTTGCGGAAGCGTTGGCCGACTGGCATCCTGGTAATTTAGAGATGCCAGTTTACCCTATCATTGACTCCCGGCTGGCCCGATCCGGCGCAGTGTCCTTTGCGCTTCCAGGGGAGCACGTGGATGGACACGACTACGTTGAGGATGCACTGGCACGCGGCGCGGCGGCGGCTGTGGTTCAGCGGGACGTGGTCCTGGCCACGGAGGTCGCTATCCTGGATGTCTCGGATGAGGGCCATCCGACGTTGCTGCCTGATAGGCCTCTGCTGATCAAGGTGCCGGATGTATTGGCGGCTATGCAGGAGGCTGCGCGCTGGTGGCGGCACAGACTGGGCGTCCGCGTGATCGCAGTGACGGGCAGTGTGGGCAAGACGACGACGAAGGAAGTCGTAGCGCAGGTGCTCTCCCGCCACTACGAGGTCTCTTGGAGCAAGGGCTCGTTCAACAACGAGATCGGGCTGCCGCTCACGTTGCTCGAGCTGACTGATGCTTCTGAGCGCTTGGTTGTGGAGCTGGGGATGTACGTGCGCGGGGACATTCGTTTTCTCGCTGATATCGCGAAGCCCGATGTCGGGATTGTCACGAACGTCGAAGCGGTGCACACAGAGCGCGCGGGGAGTATCGACGAGATCGCGCTTGGCAAGCGGGAACTTCTGGAGTCACTTCCGCCTGCGCCGGATGGCGTCGCTATTCTGAACTATGATGACCCCCGTGTGCGGAATATGTCAGCGCATACGCAGGCCCGGACCTTTTTGTATGGGCTATCGCCGGAGGCTGATCTGTGGGCCGATGGGGTGAAGGGGCTCGGCCTGGGTGGCCTTCGGGCCACGCTTCACTGTGGCAATGACGCTGTGCCGGTGACCGTGCCGCTGCTCGGCCGACATAGCATCTATGCGGTGCTGCGCGGCGCGGCCGCTGGCCTGGTCGAGGGGCTGAGCTGGGATGAGATTGTCGCAGGACTGCAGGGACTGGAAGAGTCGCTGCGCCTTCGGATTGTACAGGGCGCCGACGATGTGTTGATCATTGACGATGTGTACAACTCGAGTCCACCCTCGGCACTCGCGGCTCTGGATCTGTTGGCCGACCTCGACGGACGCAAGGTGGCTGCACTGGGCAGTATGCTGGAGTTGGGGGAGTACGAACGCGATGGCCACATCCAGGTCGGGTGCCGTGCAGCGGAGGTCGTCGCTGAGTTGGTTGTCGTGGGCGACCGGGCCGTGATGATCGGTGAAGGCGCGGTGCGCTGTGGGCTCTCGAGTGCCTGTGTTCACGCAGCAGCGGACAGCGAGGCGGCAATTGACGTGGTGTCATCGCTGTTACGGCCTGGGGATGTGATTCTGGTGAAAGGCTCGCGCGGCGTGAAGATGGAGCAGGTCGTGGATGCACTGAAGCGTGGCGATTTGGACGACGAGGCTGCAGAGGGATGAACCAGACCGCCGGCACTGCAGTGATCCTGGGCCTGGCCCGTCAGGGCAAGGCGTTGGCGCGCTTCTACGCGGAGCGCGGTGTACGCGTGATCGTGTCGGACAGCCGCTCCGCTGAGATATTGCAGCCGGCGATGGCAGACCTCGCGGATCTGGGCCTGGAGTATGTTCTCGGCGGGCACCCGCTGCGTCTCCTGGACGGGTGTGCCGTGCTCTGTCCCAGTGGCGGGGTTCCGCTGGACCTCCCGATTGTTCAGGAAGCGATTAGTCGAGGCATCCGGCTCAGCAACGATGCACAGGAGTTCCTGGCGCTCTGTCCGGCCCCGACGGTGGGGATCACGGGTTCGGCGGGCAAGACGACGACGACAACCCTGGTGGGCAAGATGCTGGACGCTTCCGGCTTTGTCACGTGGGTCGGCGGCAATATCGGTAATCCTCTGATCACTGACCTGGCTGAGATCGTGCCAACGGATCGGGTGGTGATGGAACTGTCCAGTTTCCAGTTGGAATTGGTGACGACGAGCCCGCATATTGCGGGGGTGCTCAACATCACACCCAACCATCTGGACCGTCACGGGACGATGGACGCTTACATTGCAGCGAAGCGCCACATCGTCGCGCATCAGACCGGCACCGATGTGGTGGTGTTGGGGTACGATGAACCAAACGCGCGGGCACTGGCCGCTGCGACGCCGGCGGAGTTGCGCTACTTTAGTGGCCGGACCGATGTAGCGGCCGGGGCCTTCCTGCGGGGTGCACGTTTGATGCTGCGCCGGGACGGTGATGAGGTCGCGGTTGTGGAACGCGGCGATGTGCGGCTGCGCGGTTTCCACAATGTGATGAATGTGCTGGCCGCGATCGCGCTGGCCGATTCTGCCGGGGCCACGCTGGAGGGGATGCGCGGGGCAATCGCGGCGTTCACCGGCGTGCCGCATCGTTTGGAGCCTGTGCGGCAGCTTCGGGGCACGTTGTGGATTAATGATTCGATCGCGACGGCACCGGAGCGGGTGTTGGCGGCTTTGGATTCCTTTGATGAGCCGCTTGTCTTGCTTGCGGGGGGGCGCGACAAGGACCTCCCGTGGGAGCGGCTTGCCGCGCGGGTTGTTGAGCGGGTGCGTCTCTTGGTGCTCTTTGGGGAGGCGGCACCGCTGATTGAGGAGCACGTTGCCACCGCAAGGAGAGTTGCGCGCTGCTCGGGAGAGCCCGGGAACCTTGAGTGTGTGGTGAGGGCCGGCACACTGCAGAGCGCTGTGGAGATCGCGGCCAAGCGGGCCTTGCCGGGGGATGTGGTCTTGCTCTCGCCGGGCGGGACCAGCTTTGATGCATTCAGCGATTTCGCCGAGCGCGGTATGAGATTCTGCGAGTGGGTCAACCAACTCTAGGAGTTAGCCAACTCCAGGAGTTGGCTAACTCCAGCGTGAGCAAGTCGACTCAACTGCGCCAAGCAGGCGGTGCGAGGGCTGCTGAACTGATGAAGGGGTAGGGTAAGATGTCAAAGCGGAAGATCCAGAGCTACGAGTTTGACGGTGTCCTGCTGGGCGTCGTGGCCATCTTGTTGGTCTATGGGTTCCTGTCTCTGTACAGCGCGACATTCTATGTGGGGGACGTTCTGTGGCACAAGCAGCTGGTCTGGATTGGGATTTCCGTGGTTGCCGGCTACGCTATGTTCAAGATCCCTTATCCTGTCTGGCAGAAGCTGGCGCTGCTGATGATGGCTCTGAACCTTCTGGTGCTGCTAGTCACAGTGCTCTTTGCCAAGCCGTCGCTGGGTGCCACGCGTGGGTTGGTGGATCTCTCCGAGAGCACCCGCGATTTGGGAAACCTGTTCGGGTTGGGTAGCTCGATTCAGCCGGGCGTAACGGCCCGACTGGTGTCTGTGATCTACATCGCGGCTTGGTTGGCGTCAAAGGGTGACCAGCTCAGCAACGTGAGGTACGGTCTTTTCCCATTTGGTGTGATCATCGGTTTGGTCGCCGGGCTGGTGATGCTGCAGCCGGACCTAAGCACGGCGCTGTTGATCGCTGTGACCGGCGTGGCGATGTTTTTCTTCGCCGGCGGTGATCCGATCCAGATCTTCTTCTCACTGGCCATCGGTGGCGGCACCTTTGGTGCCCTGGCGTGGAACATGCCGCATGCACGTGAACGTCTTGAGACCTATGTCCAGTCGCTGACTGATCCGGAGGCGATGACCTACCAGGTACGGCGCTCGGTGCAAGCTATCAGCCAGGGCGGTATCTTCGGCGAGGGATTGGGGAACGGGCGTATGAAGTTCGGGTATCTTCCTGTTACCTGGACGGATAGCATCTTCGCCGTGGTTGGTGAGGAGGGCGGGCTAATCGCTTGTCTGTTGGTGTTGGCGCTTTTCATCGTGTTCGCATACCGTGGATACAGGGTGACGCTGGGCACGCCGGACGCTTTTGGATCGCTGGTGGCGTTCGGGATCACGACGATGGTGCTGACCGAGGCGCTGATGAACGTCATGGTGATGACGGGGCTCTTTCCCCCCACGGGCACAGCACTGCCCTTCTTCAGCTACGGGGGAACGCAGATGTTGATGACACTATCAGGTGTTGGGCTGTTGCTCGGCGTATCGCGGGGCCGGCCAAAGGGAGATTGGGATGCGGCTTTGGATCGTTGGTGGCGGGACGGGCGGACACGTTTATCCCGCTCTGGCCGTCGCACAGGCTTTGCCCGCCATCGCGCCTGATGCAGAGCTGACCTGGATCGGTACCCTTGATGGTATGGAGGGTGATCTGGTCCGTCGTGAGGGCTACTCTTTTGTCGCGATTCCCGGCGGCGGCCTCCACGGTGTGGCGCTGCTCAACGCGATTCGTAACGGGTGGCTGTTGGTGCGTGGAACGTGGGAGGCGGTGAAGCACGTGCGGCGAGAGCGACCTGCCGCGGTGTTGACCACCGGTGGCTACGTGAGTGGGCCTGTGATCATGGCTGCTCGCCTGCACGGCGTCCCGATCCTGGTCTTCGTTCCGGATATTGAGCCGGCCCAGTCCGTGAAGGCTGTGGCGCGTGTGGCCGGCCGCGTGGCCATAACTGTGGAGGAATCCCTGCGTTACGTCAGCAGAGAAAAGGCTGTGGTGACCGGCTATCCTCTGGGAGAGCGGATCACGCGCTGGACCCGCGCCGAGGGACGGGCGGCTTTGGGGGTGGATGAGAACGCGCCTATGCTCTTCATCTTTGGCGGCAGCCGCGGTGCGCGCTCGATCAACCGGGCGGTTATGCAAAACATCCGCGCACTGACCGAGGCTGCACAAGTGGTGCACGTCAGCGGGACATTGGACTGGCCCGAGGTTGAGTCTGCACAGAAAGCGTTGCCCGCGGTGGTTCGTTCCCGGTATCAGGTGGTTCCCTATCTCCACGAGAAGATGGGGGGTGCGCTTGCCGCCGCGGATCTGGTGGTTTCCCGAGCCGGGGCGAGCATCCTGGGCGAATTTCCGTACTTTGGCTTGCCTGCGGTCCTGGTGCCTTACCCTTATGCCTGGCGCTACCAGCGCGTGAACGCGGGTTGGCTGGAGGATCGCGGCGCGGCCGTGATCGTGGAGGACGAAGTCCTACCCGGCGACATCGTGCCGGTGGTGACGGGGCTGCTGGCAGATAAGGAGCGCCTGGGCCGGATGGCAGATGCCTCTCGCAAGCTGGCGCGTCCCAGGGCCGCGGTCGAGATAGCGCAACTGTTCCTGGAGCTCGGACAAGGATGAGTCAATGGTCCCATTAGAGACAGTATTTCTGGGTCTGGTGCTTTTCTTCGCGATCATTGGTGCGCTGCGAGGTTGGGCCAAGGAG
>JAGHDT010000178.1 GCA_021159805.1 Anaerolineae bacterium | reverse complement strand
TTTTTCAGAAGGATGTACGCCCCTGCCGCAATCAGCAGACCCGGCCACACCAGACCGGCAAGCCGGGCGGTGACGGAGAGGACGATGAGACCGACAATTGCCAAGGCCCCTGCGGGGAAGAGGGCCCAGTCTGTACGCTGATTCGCGGTCGGCAGCAGGTACACGAGGGCGAAGGTGAGCGCTAGCCCCAGCAAGAAGACGGCGGCGAAGATCTCCTCCTGGATAAAGGGCTCGACGGCGATGCCCAGGGCCAGCGAAAGCAGCACGCCGCCGGGAATGATGGCCCACCACTGATCGTAGCGCGTGGTGACGTAGATGATCCAGAAGCTCAGGGCAAGTCCCCCCAGGATAATGCTGCCGCCCAACAGGTTGCCGAGCCTGGGGAAGACGGCGTCGATGCCGATCAGCGTGCCGATGCTGAGCAGCGTCATAGCCGGGATAGTGGCCCACCAGCTTTCCCGGTTCTCCAGAAATGTGTAGCCGAAGGTCAGCCCGGCGGCGATAAACAGCGCCGCCCAAACGCCTCCCAGTGCCAGGATCTGCAAACTCTCCAGGAGCAACAGGATGCCCATAACAACGAGCAGACCACCCCAAAGCGTCCTCGAACGCCAGATTCTCATTGCACCTCTCCTTGTGTCAACGGATGCTTATTGAGCCTACGCCCATATCCAGGCGGATGTCAGCCCGATTCCCGGCGGTCTCGTAGTTGGGTGATATGTAGGTGGCGCCCTGGCGGGGGAACCGGTGTTGGTCAACGCTGGTGCTGGATAGTCCGCCGTGGGTATGGATGCGGGCCGCCACGCCCTCAGGAATGCGCAGGCTCACGGAAGCCGCGCCACTGGATCCGTGAACCTCGGTGTATCCCGCGTTGGCCGGAAGGGTCACGACGGTGGAACTGGCACCGGACTCAAGATGCAGGGCTGTGACTTTGAGATGCTCCAGATCGAGCCTGCAGTCGCTGGCCCCGGTCTTGACGGTCAGCGCGATGGGAATCTGCTCTGTGAGCTCGACGTGCCATCTGCGGCTGTAGTGCGGCCCCCAGTGCACGGGCAAGAAGACTCCCAGGTTTGACCCGATCCGCACTTTGGTCCGGTTGCCCTCGCGCTGCACGTGATGCTCGACGCCACCTTCGAAGGTGCCATTCAGTAGCTCGGCTGGACCCGCGCCGCTCTCGACACGGAGCTCGCCGGCGCCGTAGTCCAGTTGGATTTCGGCCTCTGCCGCACTCTCGAGGCCCACGATGATATTCCGCGACTCCCAGTTGGGGCTGAGTTTGCTGCCCACGAGAATCCAGATGCCCATGCCGATGAGCGCCACGGGCCAGATCAGCTGCCACGCACTCACGCCCAGGAACGCGAGGTACCCAAGGTTGTCCAGCAGCAGCACGCTGCCGACCAGCAGTAAACAGAGTCCCCAGAATGCATTTCGTCGCATTGGTTGCCACCCTTTCCGCGAAGCCGCGTGTGATCTAGGACTGCGCGCCCCTCAGGATCGCGCGCGCGAGGAGATAGATGCCCAATACAATCAGCAGGATCGGCAGATAGTTGGTGAAGGGCACATAGCCAAACACGCTGCCGATCAATGAGCCGAAGACCAAGAACAACACGGCGCTGACAAGAAGGGACTGCAGACCATCGCCCATCTCTTTGCGGTTCCACTTCAGCAGGCCGGCCAGGAAAACCCCGATGCCAACAAAACCGGGGATGAGGGTCCATAGAAAGGCCCAGCTTTCCCACGTCAGAATGCCGGCGTTCTGGAAGTAGAGGATACCCCCGATCCCGCCCACGATGCTGGCCGGCACCAGCATGTCGGCGGCCCCCGTGAGCGCACCGATGACCAACAGTCCTACCGCCACCATCAGGATGCTCAGCGGCCAGGTGAACTCCTGATCTGCCCACACATTGAGGCCGGGAAAGAGCTGGAAGGCCAGGAAGACAAGGCCGAGCAAGATAAGAAGAAGACCCGAGGTGATGCTCTTTCGCTTCTGGTTTGGCATTGCGCGACTCCTTTTAGCAGCATGTTGATCTTCTCTTACGTATACGGAGCAGACATGGCAAGGTTGCATGCGTGCTTCCACTTCTGTGGAATCTCCCACTGTGGTGGCCTCGCGCGGTCTTTCTGACGCGGTTGCCCCTTCAACAAGGAGACGCCGCCGGCACGGCCCCCGGCGGTGCTACAAAGAGGAGTCAACCCTGTGCACAATGACCTGGTCCCATACGTACCATAGAGGAAATCGCTTATCTGTGCCTCAGGCAGCTGGCCTGGCTCACGGCCGGTCCTTTGGCGGGGACGCTGCTTGGTCCGTTGGCCGGCACGCCGGACTCTCTCGCTGATTGCCGCACATTGTGTTCAAGGTCGGTTGTGCTATAGTCGTCAGGAGTTTGCTTATAGTCGGAGTTCAGCCGTCCTGAGCTGAGACTCGGATGATGGAGGCATGTAGGAATGCGTGGGTCAGGTAAGTGGATTCTCACCTTATGGGTCTTCTGTCTGTTGGTCGCTGGTGTCGCTGCACCGCAAACGGTGATAGCAGCTTCCGGTGACAACGTGGTACACGGGATTCTCTTCTATTCCCCCACGTGTCCCCATTGCCATGAGGTGATGACGAATGTGTTGCCCCTTCTGCGTGAGCAGTACGGTGAGAAGCTGGTGATCGCGGAGATCGATACGTCGA
>JAGHDT010000224.1 GCA_021159805.1 Anaerolineae bacterium | reverse complement strand
TCGATAGGCGCCACCCAGCAGCTTGTGCACCGGAAGCCCCAGGGCCTTGCCCTTGATATCCCAGAGGGCGATGTCCACGGCGCTGATGGCGGAGATGGTGAGCCCCTTCTGTCCCTGATCCCGGGTCAAGTTGTAGAGATGGTCCCAGATGACCGAGGAGTCCATCGGATCGCGCCCCACGATGTGCGGCCCAAGGCCGCGATCGATGAGCTGCGCAACGATGGCAGAAGGTCCGCCGAAGTAGAAGGCTTCGCCGACCCCCTGTATGCCCGCGTCCGTCTCCACGACACAGATCGCCGTCTGCCGGCTGTTGCCGACGCGCTGAGACCAGCCGAAGGCCTGATCGCCCAGGTCGGCGTGGAGGACGTAGGTTGTGATGTTGGTGATTTTCATGGTGGTCTAGCGGCTCCTCTTGCTGTTGTGTCAGGTTCTGCGGACTCACGATTCACGATTCACGATTCAGGTCTCTGGAGAGCAGGTGAATCGTGAATCGTGAATCGTGAGCGATCATCATTGGTCACAAGTCACAAGTCACAAGTCACAAGTCACAAGTCACAAGTCTTGAGTCATGATCCCTCAAGTGACTTGCACGCCAGGTAGGCGAGCGGCCTCAACGGAAGGCGTGAATCGTGAATGGTGAATCGTGAGCGATCGTTAAGAGTCAGAAGTCTCGCGTCATGATCTCTCGGCCAGTAGACTATAGTGCCACTGCGGCGCTCTGCGCGTGACGGCATTCTCGGCAGCCAGGGCCAGGCGGAGCAACGTAGGTTCTTGCCAGGCACGGCCCATGGCCTGCATGCCAACCGGCAGCCCGGCCTCATTGTAGCCCACGGGAAAGGAGATGGAGGGCAATCCGGTCAGGTTTGCCGGTGTAGCGAAGCGCATGATCTCGATGAGGGTGGAGAGATCCGATTCACCGCCACGTAGCGCGGTTTCGGGGATCGGGGGCGCCACCAGGCCTGTGGAGGGGGTCATGATCACGTCCACGTCCTTCAGCACGCGATCGAAATTGGCCAGCAGTCGCGTCCGTACGCGCTGAGCTTGCACGTAGTCCAGCGAGGTAAACCGGCGTGCCATGGCCAGGTTGATGCGCACGTCGAGACCGTGCTCGCGATGGTGTTCGGCGTATGTGCGGGACAATGCCTGGGCCATCTCGGCGGCGACCGTCACCGAGTGGGCCACGCGCCCAGCTTCCAGATCAGGGATCGTGACCTCGCGAATGCCTGCGCCCAGACCCTCGAACGTCGCCAGCATCGCCTCACAACGCGTCACAACCTCCGCGGTAGCGTGCCGAAACCAAGGCCAGTAGACACCCAAGGTCAGGCCGTCCAGATCCTCCCGGTCCCATCCGGCCAGGGTCGGCGCAGGCTGATAAAGCGACACAGCATCCTTCGGATCGGGCCCTGCCATCACGCCGTAGGCGAGCGCAGTGTCGGCCACCGTGGCCGCTAGAGGTCCCACGTGGGCAACGCTCCAGCAGAGGGGGGCAGCGCCGTGCTCACTCAGGCGGCCAAAGGTGGGCTTGAGACCCACAATCCCGCAGAATGAAGCGGGGATGCGGATGGAGCCCCCGCCATCTGCTCCGAGTGCCACAGGGCAGAGCCCTGCAGCGACGGCTGCGGCGGGGCCGCTCGAGCTGCCCCCGGTGTAGTGGTCCGGCCCATACGGATTGCGCGGTGTGCCGTGAATGGTATTCAGCCCGGTGACGCCGATGCCGATTTCGTGCATGTTGGCTTTGCCGATCAGCAGCGCGCCCGCCGCTCGCATCCGAGCCACGATCGTGGCGTCTTCTTGCGCAGGCGTCTGCCCAAGGAAGGCTGTGCCCACCTTCGTGGGGTAGGGGAGCATATCCAGTTCGTCGTTGACAGCCACCGGCACGCCATCGAAGATGGAGAGCGCCTGCCCGTCCTGTAGCCGACGCGTCTCCTCCTCGGCCTGCCGCAGCACGTCCTCACGATCGACGGCGATCATCGCCTGTAGAGGGGGCTCCGCACGGTTGCCGGCATCGATGGCTGCAAGCACTCGCTGCGCCACATCAGTGGGCGTCACTTCGCCATCCCGGTAGGCCTTTGCGTAGTCGTGGACGCTCGCGAATCGGAAGCCGGGTGCGCGGGTAGCCGGCGCCTGTGGCCACTGCTCCGGTGCTACGGCAGCGGTGGCCTCGGCTGGTGCCCCAGCCGCTGGATGGATGGGTCGCATCGTGGGTGGGTCATCAATCCGCAGTTCTCTCAGCCAGGAGATGCCGGCGGTCTTGAAGAGGCTGGCGGTCAAGAGGCCACCAAGTGGCCCCTCCATCACCGCGGCGAAGAGACGCAATGCAGGTCCGGAGAGGTAGGGGAGCTGGACTGACTTGAGGTCGTAGACATCCGATGGTTCGTTTGACATGGGTCGTACACTCCTAAGTTGGTGATTCCTATGCTTGTCAGCCTACGGCAGCGAGATCCAGGTGCTGCCGCTGCCGCCGAGGCCGTCAAGGCGTACGAGCTTCGCGCCCGCTGCCTGGATGAAGTGCACGCCGCCGATCGCCTCCTGCACCTGCCGCTGATACATAATCAGGACGGCGGATTCGCCGGTCGTCGCCCAGTTGAGCTCGGCACGCACTTCCGGCTGCTCGCGCCAGACTTTGCCGAAGCCGCGGATGGGCTGCTCGTAGCCGGTGGGAGGGATAGTGCTGGGGTCGCTCTCCGGCAGGCCTTCGTGCCAGGTGTCCTCATAGCGCTGCCAGGTGCCGTCATCGTAGAGGACGTAGATCCAGTCGTTGCCTTCGATGCCGGGGATCCACATCATCACGCCGCCCTGGAAGGGTTGCTGAGCAGACTGAACGGCCAGCGCACTTGTAGCCGGACAGAGGTCGGGGCTCTCGACAGTGCCTTCAAAGAAGTACGTATGGGAACATGGCCAGTCCAGCGTCACACCCTCGGTGGCTTCGCCGCCGCTGATGCCGCGGGCGGTGAGCGTGACTTCGGGATTGGCGTAGAGGGTGTCTGTCGCTTCAAAGGTCAGCGTTCCGTCAGGACCGCTGTCTTGGCGGATCGGAAATCTATGGCGCGTGCCCAACAGGATAGTTACGCTGGCGGCGCCCGACATCTCCCACGTGC
>JAGHDT010000170.1 GCA_021159805.1 Anaerolineae bacterium | reverse complement strand
CCTGTTATTGGGGATGCTGCTCTCGCCTCCCGCCAGCCGGACGTCTTGGGCGCTCCTCCTGACCGCACTGTCCGCTGCCAGTATCTCGTTTCTCGCCGGGGATTTCCTCACGCGCTATGTGGCTCTGGAGATACTCGGCCTGGGGATAGCACTGGCGCCGCTCGCCGAGGGGCTGCGGAACGGTATGCGCAAGGCCAAGGTGATCTATCTGTTCCTCCGCCTCGGCGATGTCGGTCTCCTCATCGCGATCCTCGTATTGATGGACGCCGGCGACACCCTGGTGATCGCGGATGCGCTGGATGCCGGTGCAAGGCTCAGCGGCGCGCCACTCGGTTGGGTCGTGGGAGGCATGCTCACAGCCGTATGGGTCAAGACCGGCGCCTGGCCCTTCCATCGTTGGCAAGCGGCGGCGGACGATCTGTCGCCCCTGACGAGTGCGTGGCTCTACGGAGTGGCGATGCCAAATCTGGGACTCTACCTTCTGTACCGGATCACGCCGCTTCTGGCACTGAATCCGCTCTTCGGCCCGCTCACGCTTGGCCTCTCGTCCATCGGACTCCTCGTCGTCACCGGACGAGTCTTGGGCGGACGCTCTTGGTCACAGCTGCCGGTTCATATGAACGCGGCGCTCGGCTGTATTGCGCTGGGCATTGCGGCTACCGGACGTCAGGGAGTGCTCTCTTGGCTGCTGTTGATCGCCGCGCCTCTGCGCCTCGCAGTGTGGCTCACGATTCGCGGGCGGACCTCGCGCTCGGTACCTGCGGCAGGCACCATCGGGCAGAGCAGTCCGGAGGAAGGGCTGCTGCGATTGGCGCGGGCCGTCAACCTGTTCGTAGAGGAGCGCATTCTGCAACAAGGCGTCGTCGGACTCTGGCGTGCGATCATGGGCACGGCACGCCTCTTCTACCGGTTGGGTGAACGAGACACCGTCGAACTCTGGCGCGCAACCGTGGGCGCCGTACATCTCTGGTACCAGCCGAGCGAACGAGACGGGGGCACGCTGCTCATACGAGCGACAGCCAGAAGCACCCTCTCAATCAGTAGATGGCTGCAACGCAACCACACCGGTCTGCTACGGAGGAACCTGCAATGGGTAGTGCTCGGGCTTATCGCGATCGCGACGTTCGTGGTGGCAACCGGATGGTAACGCCGGCCACAACACCCATCAGGTACGTGAGGTGACTAAATGAGTGACATCGCTATGTTGGCCATCCTTGTGGTACCGGTCGTGATGGCCGCCGTTCTCCTGATCTTCAGGGAGCGGCTGCAGCATCTGGCCGGCTGGTATGCTGCCGGGGCCGCCCTTTCAACCGTGGTAGCTACCTTTGTGCTCCTGGCCTGCCTCAACCGTGGGCAGGATCCTGTGTTGGCGATTAACTGGATCCCCGCCGAGAACATCACGTTGGGTCTGCATTGCGACTGGATCACGTTTCCCTTCTTGCTCACCGAGACCGTTATCACGTTGCTCGCCATCGTCTATGCGTGGGGATACCACCGTACCGATGAGCGCACGCCGATCTTCTACGCATTGCTGCTGCTGTTCGGTGTAGGTATGTCCGGGACGACCTTGGCCGACGACATGGTGCTCTTCTACACTTTCTGGGAGCTCCTGCTGATAGCGTCTTCCGTGCTGATCTTGGTCTGGGGTGACACGTCCACCGACGGCCCGCCACCACGCGTCGTCGTCCTGAAATACTTTCTGGTCACGCATCTCGGATCGCTCCTGGTTCTCGTGGCTTTGCTCACGATCTACAATGCCGTCGGGACTGACAGCTTCTCCGCGCTGCGCCAGGGGCTCCAGCTGCCCGCGGAGATCATCCCCAAAGTGACCTGTTTCTTCTTGGTGGGCTTCGGCGTCAAGATGGCGGTCTTTCCCCTGCATATATGGCTGCCTGACGCGCACACCGTCGCGCCGATGCCGGTCACGATCATGCTCGCAGCGGCCATGCTCAGTATGGGGACCTACGGCATCTTGCGTTTCCCATTCAGTCTCTTCACCAGGGATCAACTGATGGGCTTTGCGCTCCCGATGATGATCGTTGGCGTCATCTCGGCGATCTATGGCGCCCTGATGGCCCTGGCGGAGCGGGACATCAAACGTGTTATTGCCTACTCCAGCGTCAGCCAGATGGGCTACATTCTCTTTGGTCTCGGAACGCTCACCCACAACGGTGTCGCCGGCGCAACGCTCCACGTCATCTACCACGGCATTGTCAAAGCGCTGCTCTTTATGGTGACCGGGATTGTCGTTCACAGCACGGGACGAAGGAAGCTCGATGACCTGGGTGGCCTGAGGCACAGGCTGCCGGTGACGACCGTGTGTGCCGCGGTCGGCCTCCTAGCGATCGCCGGGACCCCTCCGCTGTGCATCTTCGACAGCGAATGGATGATCTTCTCCGGAGGTTTCGGCACTGGGTATCTGGCACTGGCAGCGGTTGCCATCGTCGGATCGTTGCTCACCGTCGTCTACGCCCTCTGGTTCTTCGGACGCCTCTTCTTCGGCGAGGTACCGGATGGACTGGAAACGCGGGAGAGCCCGAGGGCCCTCCCCCTGGCCCTGTTAGTGCCCACGGTCTTCTTGACGGTGCTGACCGTCGTGGAAGGCATCCTCCCCGCGCCCGTCTTCAATTGGGTGGAGCACGAAGTAGCGTTGTTGCTGGGAGGTCTGTAGTGAGTTCAGGTGAACTATGGGTGGCAATCCCCCTGATCTGCCTGCTGACAGGCGCCTTCTTGATCTATCTCGTCGCGCGTCTCATCACACGACGTAATGAAGCTCTTGCCCTGCTCACGACCGGCGTCTTTGCAGCCACACTGGGCGCGCTCCTGGAGTTGGGCCGGCGCAGCAACCGGGCTCGGAGACTCGGGCTGCCCGAGCTGATCTGGGGCAACCACAGCCCCAACGGCGCCGCACTGCACGCCGATACAGGTGCGCTCGTCATCAGTAGTGTTGCCGCGGCTCTGGGCCTCTGCGTTGCCCTCTACTGCGGGCGGTATCTGGCCCTCGATCGCCGCTACAAAGTCACGTATCCCCTGTTGCTGCTCTTGGTGGCAGGGCTGATGGGTATGGTTATGGCCACCGACTTGTTCGGGCTCTATCTCTTCTGCGAACTGATGAGCGTGACAGCCTACGTGCTCGTGGCATTCCGGCGTCACACCGACACCGCAGTGGAGGCGGGCTTCAAGTACCTCATTATGGGCAGTGTCGGCACGCTGATGCTGTTGATGGGGATGACCCTGGTCTACCGGGAGACCGCCAGCTTGGCCGTGCAGCAATCCATCGACACAGCTGGGTCGTGGACCCAGGCCGGACTGGCCCTTGTGCTTGCGGGTCTGGGGCTCAAAAGCGCGATCGTCCCCGGGCATACGTGGCTGCCGGATGCCCACGGGCGCGCGCCGAGCAGTGTCAGCGCCATGCTCTCGGGCGTCGTTATCCAGAGTACGTTCTACGCCTGGCTGAAGGTGAGCTTAGGACTCGGCTATCCGGCAGAGAGCCTCGGAGCACTGCTGATGGTGCTGTCCGTCCTGAATATGACCGTGGGCAACAGCCTCGCCCTCGTCCAAACGCACACAAAACGGCTCTTGGCCTATTCAACGATCGCCCAGATGGGCTACGTCATGTTCGCCATCGGCGTGGGGCTGCGGTACGATATCCCCGGCGCGATTCAGGCGGGCTTCTTCCTGATGATCGCCCACGCAGCGATGAAAGGACTCGCCTTTCTGAGCAAGGGGATCTGCCACTTCTACTTGCACACGACGTTGATCGACGAACTGCGCGGCACGGCGCGAAGACTGCCCCTGGTTGCGGCAACCTTCACTATCGCGCTCGCCGGCCTTGCGGGCATTCCCCCGCTGGCAGGCTTTGCCGGCAAGTGGTTCATTCTTGCCCAGATCCTGCAGACAAAGGATTGGGCAACAACCACGGGATTGGCGATTTTTCTGGCCAACACCGTGCTCTCTCTGGCCTACTACCTGCCGCTCATCGCTATCCTCTTCTCGTCACCCGACTCGGCGGAGGACACCGCCGGCATACGCATCTCCGGATGGATGGCAATCCCGGTGGTTGTTCTGGGTCTTCTGGTGGTGGCAATTGGACTGTGGCCTGGCCCGTGGATGGAGTGGACCGGGCATCTCATCACGACGGTGAGGTGATCACATGGACGAACTCTTACTCACGCCGCCCATTGCCGCGTTGATCTTCCTTGCCGTGGCCTGCGGCATCTACAGGCTCGGGGCGCGACCGGGACCCAAAGACAGACCGCCATCGGACAAGTACCTCCCCTACACCGGAGGCGAACAACCGCTGCTACTGCCGTCGCAGCAGGGCTACCACGCATTCTTCCGGCTGGCCCTCCTCTTCGGCATCCTCCACGTCGCGACCCTGGTGCTCTCCACGCTTCCGCGTGATCTGCAGCCCCATCGCACGGCGCTCATCTACCTGGCGGGCATCGCCATAAGTGTCTTCGCCCTAACCGAACGCAAGGAGTAGACCTGTGGAACAGACTAGAACCTACGATCGCTTACCCACGCCACGCGGCACGAAAATGCAGCGCGAAGAAGGCCCCAAAGCCTGCAGAAAGTCCTTGGGCCCGGGAGCGGAAGGGAGCAGCCGCCAGCAGATAGCAGGCGATTCTCGGACCGAACCGACCAAACGCCGCCTCCAGCGCTACGTCGACGCAGTGGTCCGGTGGGCACGGCGCAAATCACCGTGGATATTGCACTACAACAGCGGCGGCTGCAATGGCTGTGACATCGAGATACTGGCCACCTTGACCCCGCGGTATGACGTGGAGCGCTTGGGCATCCTCAAAGAGGGCTCGCCGCGTCACGCCGATATCCTCCTCTGCACCGGACCGGTGACGCTGCAATCACGCGACCGCCTGCGCCGCATCTACGAGCAGATGCCCGAACCCAAGTGGGTTGTATCGGTGGGCACATGTAGCTGCTCCGGCGGCGTCTTCAAGGGGGCCATCAATGTAGTGGGCAGCGTGGACCAGGTCGTGCCGGTAGATATGTACATTCCGGGCTGTCCTTGTCGCCCGGAGGCCATTATCGATGGCCTGGCCCAACTTCTAAGGAGTATTGAATGAGTGATACATCTCGTCTTAACGCCACCTACGACCGAATCGTTTGCGCGCTGGCAGGACTCTGCCTCAGCGCCGAGACCCGTATCAAGTCTGCCCCCGGCGACGAACTCGTGATTCGCTTGCCCGTGGAAAATCTGCGGGCGGCAGTGGCCGTCCTTGTCAACCAGCTCGGGGTAACGCACCTGACCACGATCACCGGCGAGGATCTAACACCCGAACTCACGCTCAAGTATCACTTCTGGCAAGAGCGGGGCTTCACCCTGGAGGTTGAGCTCCCGGGCGAGGCGCCCGTTGTGGCGACGATCGTTGACCTGGTCCCAGGTGCCGCTCTCTATGAACGCGAGGTGTATGGCATGTTTGGGATAGCAGTCGAAGGGCACCCGGACCTGCAGCCGCTGCTGCTCCCGGATGGATGGGAGGGGCCGCCGCCGCTGCGTAAGGAGGGTGACCGTGACTAAGACCGTCATTCCCATCGGCCCGCAGCATCCGCTGCTGAAAGAGCCCCTCGCCTTCCAGATCATGCTCGAGGGGGAACGCGTGACAGACAGCACGATGCGGATGGGGTACGTTCACCGAGGCATCGAGCGCCTCTGCCAGGAGCGCACCTTCATCCAGAACATCCACCTGGTCGAGCGTGTCTGCGGTATCTGCTCCCACGTGCACGCGATGACCTATTGCCGCGCCGTGGAGTTGCTCCTGGGTATCAATGTGCCGCCCCGGGCAGCCTATCTGCGGGCGCTGCTCTGCGAGCTCGAGCGCATTCACAGCCATCTGCTGTGGCTGGGCGTTCTGGCCCGCAACGTCGGCCTGGACACGATCTTCATGTATGCCTGGCGCGACCGCGAGGTTGCGTTGGATATCATGGAGGCGCTATCCGGCGGACGTGTCTCGCACGCCGTCAACATCATCGGCGGCGTACGTTCGGACGTCACCCCAGAACAGCGCGAGGAGATACTGGAACAGCTCACGACGCTCGACCGGCAGGTCAACTGGCTCCTGGGCGTCGTCGAGCACGAGCGCAGCCTGCAGACCCGCACGAAAGGCGTCGGCCTTCTGTCGCTGCAGCAGGTGCGCCGCTACTGTGTCGTCGGCCCCGTGGCACGCGCCTCGGGACTGGATGCAGATATGCGACGCGACGAACCGCGCACCCCCTATGACCGGCTGAGCTTCAACGTGCCGATGCACACTGCGGGCGATGTCTGGGCACGCACGCTCGTCCGGATGCAGGAGACGCTCATCAGCGTGGAGCTCTGTCGCGACATCCTCAAGGAGATGCCGGAGGGCCCGTTGGCGGTCCGCGCCCCGCGGCGTGTTCCGCCCGGCGAGGCCATCAGCCGTTCCGAAGCGCCCAGAGGCGAGCTCTTCTACTACGTCCGCAGCGATGGGAGCGACACACCGGCGCGCGTGAAGATCCGCACGCCAACCCTGCCCAGTCTGCTCACCCTGCCGCAACAGCTCAAGGGCGTCACCATGGCGGATGTCTCGGTTGTCCTGTCCGGTGTCGACCTGTGCATTGCGTGTGCCGATCGATAGACGACCGCACACAGAATCACCGGCGACAGCGTGGAAACCGCCGCATCGAACACGATGCGCCTGGTGCGAGGTAACGATATGAATGCTCTGATCAAGATGCTGATCTTCCCAGGTTTCGGGTTCCTCTTCATCGCCGCACTCGCCTTCGACTGGATTGACCGGCGGATGATTGCGCGATTCCACGGGCGCGTCGGTCCTCCGTGGTACCAGCCCCTGGCAGACTTCATCAAGCTGCTCGCCAAAGAGGATGTCGTGGCGGAGGGGACCCACGGCCTTGCGGCTGCCGCGCTGCCGATCGTCTCTCTGACGGCTGTGATGACGGCGAGCCTTTATATACCTGTCGGCGGCATCGTCGGGGCGTCCTTCGAGGGTGATCTCATCGTCGTCTTATTCCTGCTGGCCCTGCCTGCCCTGGCCTACTTCCTGGCCGGCTGGATCTCGGCTGGCGTCTACAGCGTGCTGGGCGGCCATCGCTCACTGCTGCAATACTTCTCCTGCGAGGTGCCCTTCTTAATGGCCGTCACCTGCCCCGCCATCCTTGCCGGCTCGTGGTCCATCAACGAGATCAGCAACTTCCAGGCACAGACGGCCTGGAGCGCCCTGACGCAGCCACTTGGTTTCATCTTGGCGCTCATCGGTCTGATCGGGAAGCTGAAGCGCGACCCGCTGGACATCCCCAAAGCCAAGTCCGAGGTCGTTGCCGGGCCGCTGACCGATTTCAGCGGGCGCAAGCTGGCCCTCTGGCATCTCACGATGAACATGCAGACGGTCCTCGGCATCTTCTTGTTGGTCAACCTCTTCTTCGGGGGGAGCCGCTTCTTCAACCGGGTGCCCGCGCTGCCGGTCTTTGGGCTGAAATCCGTGGCCATCCTGTTGATGCTTTCCACAGCAAGCGCGCTCTATGCCCGCCTGAGAATCGACCAGCTGATGGATCTCGGATGGCGCATCCTGGCCCCTTTGGCACTCATTCAGATCCTGGCGACCCTGTGGATCGGAGGCTGACTGTGATAAGAACAGCATCAACTCTCCTCGAAAACCTGAAAACGCTGGCCTACCTTCTCCCGCAACTTGGGCGGGCCCTCGTCACGCGTCCGGAGACTGTGAGGTTTCCCTTCGCGCCACCGGTAATACCCAAAGGGTACCGCGGACGCGTGGAGATCCACCCGGAGAAGTGTCACGGCTGCGGCTTGTGCGTCCGTGACTGCCCCGCCTTCGCCCTGGAGCTGCAGCGAGAAGAGCTTAATACCTTCAAGCTCATCTACTACCCTGAACGCTGCGCCTACTGCGGCCAATGCGAGGTCAGCTGCACCTTCGGCGCGATCTACCAGACCAACGAGTTTGTGCACGGCACGGATGATCTGGCGCAATTGGTCGTGACCTTGGTCGATCGGAAGCCGGCCTGAGCCGGCGCGCAAGACAAGGTGCTGCGAGGCCCTCCTCTTGATCTCAATTCCAGGGCGGGGTTACGCGTCTGGATCGCAATTCGGCCTCAGGGGACCGATGAGATGGACCTACGCGGGGGCCTGCCGTTGTAGAGCCGTCGCCTGAGATGCGCACGTCTTGTCGTCTCGATTCGCGTTTTCGAGAAACGGGTTGATAATCATTTGAAACGGTAGCCATACGGGATCAGTCGCCCGCTAGGAGACGCTCTCTTCGGGACAATGAGTGTTGTCACGGTGAGCTCCACCACACGCTTGCCGAGATCCGGACCATGCGCCCTTTCTACGCTGCCCAGTTGACTAAACCCAAACCCTGTAGGAGGTTACAGACGTGGACCTGGAAGTTATGAACGGCCTTTTGCGCCCCAAATCAGTCGCTGTGATCGGGGCCTCGAATACCGAAGGGAAAATCGGTTATTCTGTCATCCGGAGCTTGATCGAGGGGGGATATGAGGGACCGGTTTATCCCATCAATCTGAAGTCAGACGAGATACAGGGCTTCAAAGCCTACAAGTCCGTCCTGGAGGTCCCTGGTGAGATCGACGCAGCGGCCATCGTGGTGCCGGCAAGGTTCGTACCTCAAGTAACTAAGGAGTGTGGTGAGAAGGGCGTGAAGGGCCTGATTATCATTGCCTCCGGCTTCAGCGAAATGGGTCACAGCGACCTGGAGAAGGAAGTCACCGACATCGCCCGCACATACGGAATGCGGGTATTGGGCCCCAACATCGTGGGCATCCTCTCGAACTCCGACAAGTGCAACGCTTCGTTCGCGCCCTGCCTGCCGCTGCCCGGCAAGGCCGCTTTGGTCTCCCAGAGTGGCGCCTTGCTCATAGCAATGGCGGCCTCGACCTACACGCGTCGCGTTGGGTTCGATAGAATGATCTCCATCGGCAATATGTCCGATGTCAACTTCGCGGATGTGGTCAGCTGGCTTGACCAGGACGAAGCCACCGGCTGCATCTCCCTCTATATTGAGGGTATGAAGGACGGACGCCGCTTTATGGAGAACGTGCGGAAGGCCAACAAGCCGGTTATTGCCCTGAAGTCGGGCAGCTCCAAGCACGGTGCTGCTGCAGCCGCGTCCCACACCGGTTCACTGGCCGGCTCCGGCAAGGTCTACGATGCCGCATTTGAGCAGGCCGGCGTTGTGCAGGCCAGAGATCTCACCAATCTCTTCGATCGCACTCTGGCGATGTCCCTCCAGCCCCCGATGCAGGGCGAAAACCTGCTGATTGTCACCAATGGTGGTGGCGTGGGCGTGCTGGCGACCGACTCCGCCGAGCGCTATGGCATTCCGCTGCGCTTTGCGCCCGAGGATGTCCAGGCGGAATTGAGGAAGTACATGCCCGAGTTCGGCTCCGCCAGGAACCCGGTGGACCTCACCGGTATGGCCGGCCGTGATTGGTACCAGGTCTCGGTCCAGTATTCCTTTGCGCACGATTGGGTCGACGGCCTGGTGGTGCTCTACTGCGAGACCGCGATGACCGACCCTCAGGACATTGCTGAGGGTATCAAGGCCGCTGTGGATGGCTCCGGCGTGACGGATAAGCCCATTGCCGTCTCCTTCGTGGGTGGCGAACGCTCCGAGGCCGCAATGCGCTGGCTGGTCGAGCATGGTATCCCCGCCTACAACGAACCCGACACCGCCGTCAACGCGATCGCTGCCCTGCGCGAGTACGCCCGCGATCAGGACACGGCACAGTCGTTCGTGCGCAATGAGGATGTGGACGAGGCGGCGGCCCGCGCTGTGATCGCCAAGGTACGCTCCGAGGGTGACCGCGACCTGACCGAGTGGGAAGCAAGAGCCGTTTTCAAGGCCTACGGACTGCCGGTCGCGCGCATGCGCCTGGCCGCCACCGAGGATGAAGCTGCGACAGCCGCGGCGGAACTTGACGGACCGGTCGTCCTGAAGATTCTCTCGCCCGATATCCTCCACAAGTCGGATGCCGGCGGCGTGAAAGTCAACATCCAGGGCGAAGCCGCAGTGCGAGTGGCCTTCCGCGAGATCATCGCCAATGCCAAGAGCTACAGACCGGATGCCGACATCCGCGGCGTCGTCGTCCAGGACTTGGCGAAGAAGGGGACCGAGGTTATCCTCGGATCGGTCAACGACGCGACCTTCGGGCCAATGGTCATGTTCGGCCTGGGCGGCATCTTTGTGGAAATCCTCAAGGACGTCACCTTCCGTGTGGCGCCGATTTCGGCGAAAAACGCCCTCAGAATGCTGTCCGAGATCAGCAGCGCGCCGATCCTGGAAGGTGCCCGCGGCGAGGCTCCCAGCGATCGCAAAGCCCTGGCTGAGGCGCTGAGTCGATATTCTCAGATGATCTACGATCTGCGCGACGAGGTGAAGGAATCCGACGCCAACCCCGTCCTCGTCCACGAAGAGGGAGAAGGGGTCTGTGTCGTCGATACACGGATCATTCTCAAGAAGCGCTAAAGGTCGGGCGCGCAAGCTCGCGCAGGAGCTCATTCTACTTGCTGTAGGGGCGACCCTTGTGGTCGCCCTTCTTGCTCTAGGCGGACCATAGTCCGCACTCCACGCTGCCTCGCCAGGCTACGACGTCACTCTTTGTCACCCTGCCGCTTCCGGCGGATGCGTTGGTAATCCTCCAAGTCCACGTAGCTGTGCAGTTCACCGTCCTGCACAGCCCAGACGCGCGTAGCGAATGCGTTGATGAAGTAGCGATCGTGGACCACGGCCAGCACGGTACCCTCGAAGGCGGTCATCGCCTGCTCGAAGTTCGCGCGGCTGGGGATATCAAGATGGTTGATCGGCTCATCCAACAGCAGACAGTTGCACCCCGACGCCACCAGCCGCGCCAGAACCAACCGGGCGCGCTCCCCGTAACTCAAGCTGCCCACCGGTGTGAAGACCTCATCCCCCGTGAAGAGGAAATAGTGCAAGAAGGAACGAATCTCCGTCTCGGACATCGCGGCAACCTGGCGGATAGTGGTGAAGGGCGTCCCCTCAGGGTCGAGATTCTCCTGCTCCTGGGCATAGTAACCCAGCTTGACGTTCGTCCCCCGGCGGACCTCGCCAGCCAGTGGCGCGATCTCGCCACTGATCGTGCGCAACAGCGTCGTCTTACCCACGCCATTGGGACCGGTCAAAGCCACGCGCTCCCCCTGTCGCAGCACCCGGTGGATATTCCGCACCAGGGGCTGCCCCCCATAGCCGACGTCAACATGGTCGAAGATCAGCACATCCTGCCCGCTCTCCGGCGTGTCCACAAACGCTAGCTTCATTTGCCAGGAGAGACCTGGGCGTTCGATGCGCTCCTGCGCCAACTCCCTCTCGATCCGACGCCGCTGCACGGTGGCCCGGCGCGCGATCCCCTTGGCGATCTTGCGGGGGGCGAAGTCGATGGTGCCGATCTCGATGCTCTTGGCATAGCCGGACAGACGCCGCACCTCGCCCGTCAGCTGCGCAATTCGCTCCTGCTGTGCGTTGTAGGCCTCCCAGTGTCGCTCAACCTGCCGGCGTTTGGCCGCCAGATAGTCAGTATAAGTACCAGGATAGGCCGTCAGATGGTGGGTCCTCTCGTCCAGCTCGAAGATCCAGTTCACCGTCCCATCCAAGAAGGAGCGGTCGTGGGAGACAATCACCACGGCACCCGTGTAACTCAGTAGCCAGCGCTCCAACCACTCCAACGCGTCGATGTCCAGATGGTTGGTCGGCTCGTCCAGGAGCAGGAGCTGCGGGCGCTGGATCAACAGCCGCGCCAGGCTCAGCCGGGTTTTCTGGCCGCCGCTCAGGAAGTGCACCGGCGTATCCAGCGGCAGATGGTCAAGGTCCAGACCTGCCAGCACCGCCGTCACCTCATGTTCAGTCGTCTGGATCCGAGAGAGCTGCTCAAGGCGGGTCAGGGCCTCAGCATAGGCATCAAGCAGGCGCACCTGCTCATCCCCCTCGGTCGCAGCCAGCGCCGCTCCCAGCCGCTCGACTTCGTCCTCAGCCCCAATCAACTTACGGCGCTCCGACCGCAGGACATCGTCGAGTGTATCGGTCTCCCCATAGGTCAACCCTTGCGCCAGATATCCGACCACGAGCTCCGGCGGGTCCGTGCGCACACTGCCACGGTCCGGTTGAAGCTCACCCATCAAGATACGCAGCAGTGTCGTCTTGCCGCAGCCGTTGGGCCCGACGAGACCTGCGCGGTCACCAGCGTTGACCTTGAAGGAAACCTTGTCGAGGAGAGTGACATCCCCGTAGCGTTTGCAGATATTTGATGCTTGAAGCATAAGGTCCTCTCTCTCACATGCGAAAACAGACACAGACCAACAACCTGCCGAAAAAGGGTCGGTTGGTGACAGGGAGGGCGATCGCAAGCATCACGGCCATGCAGGTAACAGAAAAGGCCGTGGGCTTGAAGCACCACGGCCTTGATCAGCGGCTGATACGGTTATGAAACTATGAAAGACTAACGCGCGGTCAGCGTGTGTCACCTACAGGTGCCTTACGCCCAACGTCACAACGCGCAATCTCTATCATTCCAGTTCCTCTCCTTGATATGTTCGGTCTGCCCGAACCGACTGCAGTATACCCGCAGGCAGCGGGATGTCAACAGTAGGGGCGAGGCATTCCCCAAACTACATGGATTCGGCGTAATCCTCGCCCGCAGAACTACGTTGCGGGATGGATGACCCTGGTCGGAATGCCTCGCCCTCTTTGTGTAGCCCCGCCTGCACGTGGCGAGTGCGCGACACGATGATCCACAACACCGTCCTCCGGCGCGTCGTCTGTACAACGACTGGCCCCTACACAGAGGCATCACACGGCCTCTCTATGCACAGTCGCACTCCGGGCGTGGTGGCCTGGTGTCGCCGTGTCCGCCCCCATCAGCCCAGAACTTCAGCCACAACCTGCGCGAGCTCTGCCAGATCCAGCGGCTTGCGCAGGCATCGGGCCACACCCAGATCCGCCAGATCCTCAACAGTGTCGTCTGGGATGTAGCCGCTGAGGATCACGAACGGCACGGTGGCCCCGAGCTTGCGCAGAGCTGATGCCAGTGCCTTGCCGCCCATATCAGGCATCGTCAGGTCACTGATGATCAGGTTGACGGGGTCAACGCCCTCTCCCAGATGCGTCGTGTAGATGGCTAATGCTTCCGTGCCGTTCACAGCCGGCAGAATCCGGTACTTCAACATATCCAGCGCACTCACGAGCGCATCCCGCATCGCCGCATTGTCCTCCACCAACAGGATCAACTGACCGGAGCCCTGTGCGAGAGAGCCTGCTTCGAGGGCCGAGACTTCGTGAGACTGATTCGCCGGCACGGCGGGAAGGTAGATCGAGAACGTTGTACCTTGCCCGGGGGCGCTTTCCACAAGGATCTCGCCGTCGTGCTGCTTGATGATGCCGTGCACCTGCGCCAGTCCCAATCCCGTGCCCTGGCCAGGAGCTTTGGTGGTGAAGAAAGGTTCGAAGATGTGGGACAAGACCTCGGGCGACATTCCCGTGCCGGTATCAGTGAAATCCAACCGGACCCACTCGCCCGCAGCCATCGTAGGCACCGGCGGCGCGGCATCGGCGTCATAGGTGACCTGACAGAGCTCAATCCGCATGCTGCCGCCTTCGGGCATCGCGTCCCGGGCGTTTGTCGCCAGGTTCATCAGCACCTGTTGGATACGCGTGGGATCGGCATTGATCCGGCACGCGCTATCGTCGCGCACCAACTCAATCCGTATGCTCTCCGGCAGTGTGCGCTCCCAGAGCCTCACAACCTCCTTCAGGAGGGGCAGGAGCTGCATAGGCTGACGCTCCATCGGCGCGCGGCGGCTGAAGTCGAGGATCTGCTGAATGAGGTCGGTGGCCCGGTATGCTTGCTCGTGGATCACGTCCACTTTCTCTCGCGCTGCGGGGGGAAGCCCTGCCTGCCCCGAGACCATCTGCGAGTAGACCACGATCACGGCCATGATGTTGTTGAAATCGTGAGCGATGCCCGCTGCGAGTTGGCCGATTGCTGCCAGCCGCTCCTGCCGCTGCAGCTGGTCACGCGCCTGGCGTTTCAGTGTGACATCATCGATCACCAGCACCCAGCGCTCCGGGTCGCCGTCGCCGGGGATAGGCTGCGCGATCACCTCAAAGATGCGCCCGCCGGCCCGCACCTCGTGCCACAGTTCTCCAGGAAGCGTGGTGTAGAGCTCGGAGAGTGAGAGATCACCCAGGCCGAGAAGCCGGTCGCCGGCGCCGTGGGCCAGCAAGACCATGTCGCGCTCGGCCGCTGGGTTGGTCAGAAGCACGCGTCCATCGGACTCCAGGAGCACCACGCCTTGAGGCACAGTCTCTATGATCTGCCGAACCTGGCGCGCCTGAGCCTCAATCTGAGCCAATAACTGAGCGCGCTCCGCCTCGGCCTGTTTGCGCTCGGTGATATCGCGGCCTATGCCGACGAGGCCGATGGTCCGGCCCGCATCGTCCTTGAGCGGGTACTTGGAGGTCAGCAGCCAGCGTGACTCGCCCCGGGCATCCACCAACAGCTGCTCTAGGTCAAGCATTGGTTGCCCTGTCTGCAGAACCCGCTGATCGTTGCCTATGAAACGCTCCCCTACCTCCGGCGGGAAGAGCTCGACGTCTGTCTTGCCCAGCACATCTCGCTCCGATGCCGCGCCGATGTTCTCCACATCGGCACGGTTCGCCAACGTCCTGCGCGCGTGCATATCCTTCGCATAGATGGCATCAGGCAGGTTGTCGATCACGATGCGCAACAACCGGCGCTCATCGACCAGCGCCTTCGCGGTCTGCAGCTGCTCTGTGATGTCGCGACCGAAAGCGGCTATCCGCGTCACCTTGCCATGCGCGTCGAAGAGCGGATAGAAAGTGCTGTCAATGATCCTCCCGTTGCGTTCATCCCGGAAGCGGGTCAGCTTGCCGGAGCCCACCACCGCAGCTACATCTGCTTTCCGGCGTTCGGCCACTTCTGATGGAAGGAAGTCGTAGAAGCACTTGCCAACGGATTCCTCCTTGGGCTGCCCCAACCATCTGGCTATTTCGTCGTTCAGCGCCAGAGCTGTACCCTCCACGTCCATCAGAAACGCCGCGTCCGAGGTAGCGTTCAGCAAAGCAAACGCAGTTTCCTCGCTCTCCCGCAGGGCCGCCTCGGTGCTACGACGCACGAGAAGTTCCTGCTCCAGTTCGCGGGTGCGCGCCGCGACCAGAGCGGCCAATCTCTCATTTTCCCGCAGCTGCGATAGATTGGCGGCCTTGATCTTGGCCATAGCCCGGACCTGGGTGGTCAACGCCGCCTCTTCGATCGGTTTGGTGAGGAAGCCCTCGGCGCCCACCTCAATGGCTCTGAGTCGGCTGTCCCGGTCAGATCGCAGGGCGGTCAGAAAGACCACCGGGATCAGTCGGAGGTGCTCATCGTCCTTCAGCCGCCGGCACACCTCAAATCCATCCATGCCCGGCATCACCACATCGAGAAGGACCACATCTGGGTCAACGGCCCGCGCCAGCTCAATGCCTTGTTGCCCGTTCGTGGCGGTCTTGACCTCCGCTTCGGGTAAGACATCCGCCAGGACAGCTTCCAAGGTGGTCAAGTTGTCCAGCGTGTCGTCGATAGCTACTATCACCAGGTTATTTCTGGCCATCGAGCGTCTCCTTGATTGTCTGCTCAAGCAACCCGCCATCGATCGGCTTGGAGATATAGGCGTCAAAGCCATACGCGAGGATCTCCTCCCGGTCGCCCTTCATCGCCCTTGCCGTCAGGGCAATGACCGGGATGTGTTGCAGCGTGCTGTCCTTCCTAATCGCACTGAGCGCCTTGATACCGTCCATCACGGGCAACGAGATATCCATCAGGATGAGATCCGGCATGTGTGCCCGGGCCTGCTCGATGGCCGCCCGGCCATCGCCGGCTTCTATCACGGTGTAGGTCTCCTGGAGCAGCGCCCTTGCCGTTATCATGTTGTCAGGGCTGTCCTCGACGACCAAGATTATGGGTCTTCCGGACGTCCGCTTCCGCACCGGAACCGGCACCGGCGTAACCGACGTCTGCGCCGGAAGAACCGATCTCGGCGGCGGCGCGGTCTCTTCCCCCTGGCGCGGCGACACCATCTCACTGATCGCCGCCAGAAGGTCGCTCCTGTTGACGGCACCTTTCTGAATCACCTGATGGATCTGGTTCCCCTTAAGAAAGCTCAACTCCTCGCGCGTCACGTGCTTGGCCGTCAGGATCAGCACCGGGACTTGCGCGGTTCTCTCCGCGCCACGGATCGAGCGCAGGACCTGGAAACCATCCACCTCCGGCATCATCAGGTCGAGGATCATAGCGTCAGGCAGGCTGCGTCCAATCTGTTCCAGGGCCTCCCCGCCGTTGCGCGCCACCTGAACGCGGTACCCCTGCCTTGTCAAGATATGCGTTATCTGAACGATAGCGGGTTCGCTGTCCTCAACCACCAGGATGGTATAGCCGGTCTCCACCGGCAATCCCTGGCCGGTTGGGGCGACGGGATGTTCGGTGGATTCTGTGGAGAGAGCATGATCCTCCCATTCTGCCGGCCGGCCATCCGCACTTCGCGCATCGATGGTCAGCGGCAGCCTGAGCGTGAAGGTCGAGCCCTCACCCGGCGTGCTCTCCACCGTGATGCCGCCCCGCAACAGCGTCGCGTATTTCCTGGCGATGGCCAGGCCCAGCCCGGTGCCGCCATATTTCCTGGACGTGCTTTCATCGGCCTGGCGGAACTCGTCGAAGATGTACCCGATCTGTTCCGGCGCGATGCCGATACCGGTGTCGGTCACAGCAATATGAAACTCATCATCCACCACCGTGGCCGAGATCTCAACGGAGCCCTCTTCGGTGAACTTCGCGGCATTGCCGACGATGTTCTGCAGGATGTGCCGGCACTTTGATAGGTCGCTGTGGATAAGGGGAAGGTCGTCGCCCACATGACTGAGCAGGCTGATGCCCTGCTCCTGCGCCTGGGGGTCGATCATCGCCACGACCTCGCCGGCCAGCTCTCTGACGGAGAAACGGCTGAGGTCGAGCTCCTCCCTGCCGGCTTCAATCCGCGACAGGTCAAGGACATCGTTGATCAGGTCCAGGAGATGTCTGCCGTTGCGCTCGATCACATCGAGGTAGCCATACTCCTCCTCCGGGATGGTGTCGCGCAGGCGCCGGCCCAGCACCCCCGCCAGGGCGATCACCGAGTTGAGCGGCGTCCGCAGCTCGTGGCTCATGTTTGAGAGGAAGGTGCTCTTCAGCCGGTTGGCCTCGTCCAGCTGCGTCTTCTGCACTTCCAGTTCGATATTCTGCTCGCGCAATTCATCCGTCTGCACCATCAATTCCCGTCTCTGCGCGTCCAGACGGCTCTCGAGCTCTACGGCGAACTCGCGGACCTCCTGGAGCAGCAGCACGCTGTTAAAGCGGGCGGTCAGCACGCCCCAGACATCCTCCACCAGGCGGAGCGCCGGTGCGGGATAGCCCAGGACACCTGCCAGCGATACCATCGCCACGACGTCTTGCCCCAAGAGGATGGGGATGGTGATGATGTCCCGGGGTTGGAACTCCCCGCTCACCGTGACGAAGGCGAAGCGTGACTCTGCAGGAATCTCCGTGATATGTTGGACCTGGTGCGTAGCAAGGGCTGCACCGAATTCGCCCTCGCGCCCGGTGGCGGAGAAAGAAGCGCGACCGCCGGCGGCGAGACCGATGGATTCAAAATGCACGAAATCAGTCTCTTCCGCGTTCAGGAGATAGACAGCCCCGATCTGCGACCCGGTATAGTGAAGTAGCACCGTCAGCAATTCCCGGCAGAAGTTGTGCAGTTCCTCCTCCTCGCGCACGGCGTTCGCGACCTGGAGGGCGTTCTTTTTGGCCTGCAGCTCCGTCTGTATAGTCCCGGCCACGTCGTTGAACGCACCGGCGAGCGCGCCGAGTTCGTTGGCGGAGAGATACCGGCTGCGGGCATCCAGATTGCCCTGCAGGTACTGCTCCACCACCGAATTCAGATCCGTCAGCGGGTCCCGGATCCCCTTCAACAGGAGATTGCCGGCGATAAATGACAGCACCAGAATCACGCCGACCATGATCCAAAGGTGCAGCAGAAAAGCCTCTCTCTGCGCCTGGGCTTCCTCGTAGAATCGGTCGCTCATCTCTGTGGCGAAATCGCTGATGTTCTGGATCTGGCTCAAGGCCTCTTCTGTGTGGGGGCTGACAAGGCCGCCGGCTTCGGGGATTTCAATCGTGCTGGCGTCGGTCAGCTCGCCGGCCCGCAGCGATCGGATGATCTCGTCGCGGTTGGCTTTGCACTGCAGAAAGGTGTGGTAGACGTCGTCGATATCTTTTCGGGGCCCCAGATACCAATTATACAGGATGTCGAACTGCTGGGCGGCGTCGGCCTCGTGAGAGACAACGATCTCGATGACGCGGTCTCTCTCCTGCTCATTCTCAAGCTCGAGTAGTTCATCCGTTCCCCAGTGGATGGCAAGGATATCGGCCTTGAGCTCTCCGACGGCCCTCCGAACCCTGAGTGGATGGTCGTAGAGCCCCTTGGTCGCCTGCCACAGCTTATCCGACTGGACCCAGGCCGTCACGCCGAGGATCACCACCAACACCAGGATGACGCCCCGCCCAACTTGCAGTTGCGCGCCGATCTTGACATCACTCAGCTTCATAGATTACCTGCCTCCTTGCTGCGCTAGAAGCTCAATCGCGCGATCAACGTGGGTGCTGTGCCAGTACGCTGCCGGCCTGCTATACCCATACCCGGACTCAATAGTCGTCACTTCTATCTCCTCCTGTAGACGGTCGCCCCTGGAAAAACAGCACGAAACCCTTCAAGTTTCGCCACGAGTTCCCTCTCCGCCTCGCCGGTGACCAGGTACCCATCCGGGGCCAGGCAGTGCTCCAGCTTGTTCAGGATCGAGCGCCGGATATCGGGCCGGTAGTAAAAGAGCAGATTACTGCAGATGGCCAGGTCGAACTCCCCGTAGATACTCGCCGGAGGGCACAACGAGCCCTCGTCCAGCATATCGTGGACAGAGAAACTGACCCGCTCTTTGAGCGCATTCGCTACGACATAGGATCCGCCATCCCCGGAGAAATAGCCACTGAGATGCTTCAGCCGTACATTGCCCACTGCCGCAGGGTCATACACACCCTCCCGCGCTGCCGCTAGCTCCGGCTCCGAACTGTCGGTGGCAAAGATGCGGAAGGAGACTGTGTTCCTGCGTCCGGCGGTCAGTTCATCTAGCAAGATAGCAAGGGAATAGGGTTCCTGGCCGGCGGCGCACCCCGCCGACCACACCCGGATCTCCGATCGTCCGGCCCGTTCCTTCTCCGCGATAAGACCGGGCAGGATCAATTGCTCAAGCAAGGCGAACGTAAGCGGGTTCCGAAAGAACTCGCTGTAGGAGACGCGCAGCGAACGATAGAAGGTCTCCGCCTCCGCCTCAAAGTCCGACAGGGGCACGAGGTAGGCAGCGAGGGTCCTACACCCGGTCGCCGACGCCCTCCTGTCAAGGGATCTCGTGAGGAAGCCCACGTCATATATGGAGATGTCCCGACCATATAGTCGGCCCATCAACCGAATGATCTTGTCCAGTTCTCTGTTCATTCGACGATCCTGTGTTCCGCCGTTGGCAACCGCTCTCGGCAGAGGGTTGACCCTCTGCATCGTCTAGTTGTGAAGTATAGCGAGCTTTATGTAGTTGTCCACGGCGTGTCGCGGCGCGCGCGAATGAGGGGAGAGAGATCCCTCGACTTCACTCGGGATGACGGCGAGAACGGGAGAGCCTGACCCATATCGTCATCCCGAGCGGGTCAACCGGACACCCACAGGGCATAGCGTGACAGTCGAGGGATCTAGAGCCTCGCGACAGCGCGCGAATGAGGGGAAAGAGATCCCTCGACTTCACTCGGGATGACAGTAGCTGCGCCTATTCGGCTGAGGTGCGTACGCCCTGTTGACATCCCCTTCACGTGCCATAGACTCAGCAGAGAGAGCCGGCTACCCCTTCAGTGGAGGGAATCACTATGACCATGACCTTCAAGGAGATGAACCTGCGCGTTTTCCAGCGCAAGCCCATCCCGCACGTCTTCTTCCAACCCCGGTTCGAGCCGTGGTTCGATTGGCACAGGCAGTTCAACAGTCTGCCTTCGGAGATTGCGGACCTCACCCTGCGGGAGACCTACGACCTGGTCGGCGCTTCGATGCGCACGGTGCACTATTACACGGGCCAGCCCGATCCCGTCACGACCAGCTACAGCCCCGACGTCAAGCTCGACGTAACCACAGAGGGCGATCTGCGGAGGCTGCGCTTCGACACGCCGCACGGCTCGCTCTTCGAGACCCAGAAGTTCACCGTCGACAGGACCTGGCGCACCGTCGAGTTCCTGGCCAAGAAGCCGGAAGATCTGCCGGCGCTGCGCTGGCTGCTGGCGCGGCGGCAGCTGCACTTCAGTTCGGACAACTTCAGACAGGGCGCCGAGTACATCGGAGACCGCGGCGTACCCCAATTCTGGGTCCCCAAGAGCCCCTACTTCGCCACGGCCCAGCAGTTTATGCGCTACGAGGACTTTATCTACGCGCTGGCCGATCATCCCCAGGCCGTCGAGGAGATCATGGACATCATCGACGACGGCTACGAAGGGCTCTACGAGGAGCTCACGGCGTCCGGGCTGCTCGACATCCTCAATTTCGGCGAAAACATCGCTATGGCCTACCTATCGCACCGCTACTTCGAGCGTTACGTCCTACCGTGGTATGAAAAGCGCTCGGGCCAGTTGCGCAAGGCCGGCATCTTCACCCACATCCACATCGACGGCTACTTTCGCGGACTGCTGCCCTACCTGAAGGACCTCCCCTTCGACGGGTTGGAGGCACTGACCCCGGACCCGCAGGGCGACGTCACGCTGGAGGAGATGGCCGAGGCGATGGGTGACAAGATCCTATTGGACGGCATCCCCGCTGTGCTCTTCATGGACCACTACTCACGTGAGGAATTCGAGGCGTGCGTCAAGCGCGTCGTCGAGCTCTTCCACCCGCGCCTGGTACTGGGCATCTCCGACGAGCTACCCGAGGCCGGGGGCGATGAGAGCTTCAGACGGCTCAAGTGGATCGGCGAGTGGTGTGAGACCCAGCCATGCAAAAACCCCCGGGGAATCATCCCCGGGGGTTTCAGTGCCGAAGGTGGGAGTTGAACCCACATGACCGCGAGGGTCACTGCGCCCTGAACGCAGCGCGTCTGCCTATTCCGCCACTTCGGCATGTCCGTCAGGGCAAGCCTCGCTTGCCCATCGAACGTCTAGGATTTTACTAGAAGACCACGCTTTTGTCAAGGTGGGTTCACCCCGTATAATTCAGCTGAAGCTATTTCCACATACTGAGGAGAGGTTCTTTGTACCCAACCATTAGCTACCATCTGCCGGGGTGGATCACAGACGAGATCGGCGATCCAGACCGCCGCTATCCAACTCTGG
>JAGHDT010000435.1 GCA_021159805.1 Anaerolineae bacterium | reverse complement strand
GTGCCATCCGGGACCGGGACGTTGGCGAAGAGCAGCAGGCGGTGCTGGACGTGATCGAAGACGACGAGTGTGTCTGTGATGAGCAGATGCATATCGGGCAACACCAGGTCGTCGCGGACCGGTCCGGGCAGGCGCTCCATGAAACGTACGAGATCGTAGCCAAGGTACCCCACCGCGCCACCGAAGAAACGGGGGAGACCTTTGGTCAGTTGGTGAACCGGGGCGACAGGCTGGTAGGTAGCCAGCTCAGCCTTGACCACGTCCAGCGGATCTTCGCCTTTCGTCAGCTCCCGTGTCGTTATGTTACCGTTGTCGATCAATGTCACTGTCTGTCCCTGGGTGATGATCTGCCGGCGCGGGTTGAATCCTAGGAAGGAGTAACGCCCGATCTGTTCGGCGCGCTCGACGCTTTCCAGAAGAAAGCTCGGTCCCGTGCCCCGCAGCTTGAGATAGACCGAGCCCGGCGTTTCCAGGTCTGCGGGCAACTCGCGATAGACCGGAACCAACTTCCCCTGGGTTGCGCTCCTGTGAAACTGCTCGCGTGATAATGTTGTCATGTTCGTTTTCCTCTCCTCTTTCCGGCCCGGTTGCGTTGCGGAAACAAAAAAGACGCCTCTCATCCCACTTAGGGACGAGAGGCGTCTTGCTTCCCGTGGTACCACCCTGATTGAGCTGGTGTCTTTCTCAGAAACACGAAAATCGCGCCAAATGACGCGACTAGCCAGCTCCACTCTTGCAGGTACGGATCACAACCAACACATGATCGATACCCTCTGCCCTGATAACGGTGGCGATTCCGGCCAGTCCTACCCAGGTCCGTTTTTCGGCTCCTGATCGGGCTGGCAACTCCCCGGCCCATTCACGCCTGCCGTCTGCGAGTGAGCTTTCACCTCGAGGCCCACATCTCTGGCGCACGACCTAGCGTTACTTTTCCGGATCAACGTTGTTAGATATTCAACTGATGAACATCATACAGGAAGTGCCGGGGATTGTCAAGGACGAAACGAGGCCGGGAGCATTTCAGAATGGAGGCGAATATCTAGTGGGAGCCCTTTGCTGGGCCAGGGAACAGCAATCTGCCCATTCTGAGTTAGCGGCATCCTGTGGCTTCGCGGCTTGCCCCAATTCTCGAGCGCACCCCGCTGCATAGCAGCGGGGTGGGTGGACTTCCATGGAGAAAGATTGTGTACATACTATCACCTTTGTAACGACCAAGTCTACTTTCTGTTGTACACTTTTCTCCGTTCACATGATGAGTCGCCAAGACTCGATGAGAGTGTCTGCCATAGCAAAGATCTGCGAGAATACCCCAGTCATCGAAGTGAGCCTCCTTGATCCTGTGCGGTTAATCGACACAAAAAGAGCCTTGACAAGGCCAGATGAGATGATAGAATTATATTCATAGAACTGAATGTGTTTACGGGCTCACTATGGTCAAACCGCACGTTGTGAGGACAGTAAGTTGGGCTGTGAGATTCGCAACTATGCCCAGCAGATGTCAGTACATTCCCGGATGTGACAGAGATCAGAGCGCATCGTGACCAGCACCACGTCGTAGCAAAGGCGCTCAATAAGGTGGGAGCGCTGGGCGACTGAGGTTCAGTACGCCGAACGAGTTTATAGAGAGCATAAGTATGACGATCGCTGAAGGCCGGCAGGCAATCTACGCTCGACGCCGGCGGCATCACAGTGGAATCATGCACATCGACAAGGCGCGTTTGCTGATGGTTCAGTAGGGAGCAGTATATGGCCACACTAGAGGAACTAGCGGAGCTGTACAAAGCGCTGTCGCATCCCAAGCGCTTGGCGATCCTGGGTACGCTGCAAGGCAAGGAACTATGTGTATGTGAGATTGAGGAAACACTCCATCTCAGGCAGGCCTACGTGTCGCAGCAACTCACGGTGCTGCGTGAGGCCAGCTTGGTCTGTTTCCGCAAGGACGGATTGCACATATGGTATTCCGTCTCGCGTCCTGAGGTCTATGCTCTTCTCCACCTGGCCGACACCATTCACGACCAGTTGGGTGCATGTGCCGACACCCCTGAGGATCTCGGTTCAGGGGTGTCGGCACATACAAAAGTCGCGAGTCGGGGGGGCAGAGGTACCGAGATGACCAACGAATCTGAGACCATAGGCTATCGAGTGACGGTCGAACAGAAATCCGAACAACGGGCACGGGCCGAAGCACGCGGCCACAACTTGATGTTGAACATCAAGAAAGGTGATGGGAGCGCGGGGTTTAATGCGGCGGAGACGCTACTGGCTGCACTGGGTGCCTGCATCCTGACCAACGTCACCGCGATCGCAGAAAAAATGCATCTTAAGATCGATGGGGCACGCGTGGACTTCGATGCCACGCGACACGATGAGCCGCCCGCCCTGGACCACATCGCCTATCACCTGGTGATTGACAGCTCCGAGTCGGAGGAAAAACTGCAGCGTCTGCACGAACTGGCCATTGGCTGGGGGACCGTGACCAACACACTCATTGATGGTCTGGCGCCTGAAGGCGTGCTTGTGAGACAGGCGCAGGCAGCGTTGGGCGACATGAAGGAAGATGCTGATGTATAGGCGATGCCATCAGTTTCCGGCCTCTGTCGCCTGCAACCCCCATCCACCGCCGGCCCACGCGGTGGACTACCTTCAACCAGCATTCAAGTCAAGATCGACAAAGTATCAATGCCATAGCCTGGTGGACGGGTGGATGCTTGTCCATACCGCCCTGAACTCTCCAGGCTGACCGAAAGGTCCCAAGAAGGACACAAAGAAAATCACGAAAGGAGACCGTGAGATGCCTGCGGATTCTGTTGCTAACCAAGCGACCCGTGTGACGCTTTCCCTGCTTGACAAGCTGTTCAGCAGTGATGCCGCGCAAGAAGTAGGCGTGCGACTGTGGGACGGCACTCTCTGGCCAGACGATGCTCCGCACCCAGCTACGCTGGTATTCAAACACCCGGGCGCCCTGCGCCAGATGCTCCTGCCGGGCACAGAACTAGGTCTGGCTGAGGCCTATCTCTACAACGATTTCGACATCGAGGGCAATATCGAGGCCGTCTTTGTTCTTGCCGAGACGTTGAACCGGGATGCCCTTGGACTTGTGGACAAGCTGGGGCTGGCCCGTGACCTGTTGCGCTTGCCGGCCGGCCCCAAGCACCAAACCGGGCAGCGCGGTCGAGCTGAACTGGGCGGTCAGCGCCATTCGCCCGAACGCGACCGTCAAGCAGTGACCTATCACTACGATGTTTCCAGCGACTTTTATGCCCTGTGGCTTGACCGGCAGATGATCTATTCCTGTGCCTATTTCGCTCGCTCCGACGAGGATCTGGACCCGGCCCAGGAGCGTAAACTGGACATGCTCTGCCGTAAGATGCGGCTGCGGCCCGGCCAACAGCTACTCGACATCGGCTGCGGCTGGGGAGGGTTGGTGATCTATGCTGCGCAGCACTACGGCGTGGACGCGACCGGCATCACCTTGAGCCAGCCCCAGGCTGAGTGGGCCAACGAGCGTATCGCCGTCGCCGGGTTGGCCGACCGGTGCCGTGTGCTGGTCCGCGATTACCGGCAGATGGACAGGCCGGAGGGCTTTGACGCCCTGGTCAGCGTGGGCATGTTCGAGCACGTGGGCGCGGCCCTGCTGCCACCTTATTTCAAGCGGGCACAGCATCTACTCAGACCGGGCGGGGTCTTTCTCAACCATGGCATTGCCAATACCTTCGAGGAGCGCCCCCAGAGTGGCCGGTCCTTCTCCGATACCTACGTCTTCCCGGATGGCGAGTTGGTGCCTATTAGCCGCACGTTGCAGGCGGCGGAGGAGGCTGGGTTCGAGGTACGCGACGTGGAGAGCCTGCGCGATCATTACGCTTTGACGTTGCGCCATTGGGTGCGTCGTCTGGAGGCTCACCACGACGAGGCTCTACGCTTCGTGGACGAGCCTACCTACCGTGTTTGGCGGCTATTCATGTCCGGATCGGCCTATGGCTTCACAGCGGGACAGCTTAACGTCTACCAGGCGTTGCTGGTTAAGCCGGATGAGAAAGGGCAGAGTGGTCTACCCCTGACCCGTGCCGACTGGTGCACCGAATAGGGCTAAACCGGCGAGATATGAGAGGACTTGGAGGGAACCAGAATGACCAAAGGCGGACTTCGTAGAGCGTTGCGCCCGGCCGTGGACCCGGAGACCGAGATGAATATGGTAGGCATCCGTGTGGTCCGCAACACTGAGCTGGATGACGAGGGAAAGATCGAGGTCCAGAGGGTGCTGACGGCGCCCTTTTGCCCGATAGAGGGGCTGATCGCCGCGCCGGCACCGCAGGCTATGGCTGCGGTGCCGGGTGTGGCAGTGGCCAAGACCGCCCAGCTGGATGAGCCGTAGAACCCGGCATGGATGGCTCAATGATGACGCGGGATACCCACCGGGTCGAAAACCGCTTCCTCCTGTCGCTGGCCCTGACTGGCCTGATCCTGGTCGCTGAGATTATCGGCGGACTGTGGACCGGCAGCCTGGCCCTGCTTTCAGACGCAGCCCACGTCTTCCTGGACCTGTTCGCGCTGGGGATGAGCTACGTCGCCCTGCGGCTGGCCGCCCTGCCACCCGATGACCGTCACACCTACGGCTTCCAGCGCATGCAGGTGCTGGCTGCCCTCACCAACGGGGCCACGCTGCTGCTGGTCGCCTTTGAGATATTCCGGGAAGCGTGGGGGCGGTTTCGGCATCCAGCCCCGGTGCTGGCCGGGCCGATGCTGGTCGTAGCCGTGATCGGGCTGGTGGTCAACTTGGTCGTCGCCCTGGTGCTGAGGGAGCACGATCACCATGACCTGAACGTGCGCAGCGCCTTCTTGCACGTCCTGGGAGACGCGCTGGCCTCGGTGGGCGTCATCGTCGCCGGGGTGGTCATCCTACTCACCGGCTGGACCCTGGCTGATCCATTGATCAGCGTGCTGATCGGCGTCATCGTCCTGCTTGGCTCAGGGCGAGTGCTGCGCACGGCGGTGCACATCTTGGCCGAGGGGGCGCCGGAGGGAATGTCCGTGTCTCAGGTAGCAGAGCGGATGAGCCAGGTAGCGGGGGTGGAAGAAGTGCACGATCTGCACGTGTGGACGGTCAGTCCCGGCTACGTGGCCCTAAGCGCCCACGTGGTGCTGGCCGATCAGGCCCTGAGCAAGACGCAGGAGGTGATGGATCAGCTAAAAGAGACCTTGACCGAGAAGTTCGAGATCGAGCACACCACCATTCAGTTCGAGTGTGAGAGTTGCGGACAGGGGACAGAGGTGTGCGTGGACGAATCGCTAGTTTAAGCTAGCGGTATCATACAGAAACAAGGAGAGAAATGGAAACTGAAACGTTTGACAGATGGCTTTCCGGATTGGATTTGAGTTTTTGGGGCACAGCACAGCACAAGGTGACTCCAGCCCAGTTCTTTGTGCGGAGACAGAGTGAGGATGCTGTGTTGCTGGACCTGCGCTCTTGCGCAGAGACCGATTACCTGGCCTTGCCCTTTGCGCTGCACATTCCCATCCACGATCTATCCCAACGTTGGGACGAGGTGCCTACCGACCGACTGGTGGCTACCTTTTGCTCGTCGGGTGTGCGTTCGGTGGTGGCGTTTGCCTACTTGCAGTTCCGTGGGCTGAAGAACGTGCGCATCCTGGACGGTGGTTATGAGGCGCTGACTGCAGAGCTCAAGCCGGGCAAGGTTCATAAACGCACCATGCAGTAAGTAAATACGCCGGTATGACAGGCGCAACTAGCTTGTCAGACCGGGTCATTGTGACTCGAGGAGGTACAGTTATGAGTGTGTTTTACCTAGCCCCCCCCATCTTTTTCGTCATCGCCTTTGTCTTTTCCATGTTGGGCATGGGCGGATCGCAGCTTTACGTCCCTATCCTGTATTGGATGGGCATGGATTTCAAGACCGAAGCGGTGCCGTTGGGCATGCTGCTGAACGTGGTCAACAGCAGCTCGGCAGCGATCACCTATGGCCGCAGAAAACTGATCGCCTGGCCGGTGGCGATTCCTTTTGCCGTAGCGATGATCGTCTTCGCCCCATTGGGCGTGTGGCTGAACGTGCAGCTGCCGGTCAAGCCGCTATTGGTCTTTTTCGCTCTCTTCACGGCGGCTGCAGCGGTGTTGATGCTCTCGGGCTGGAAACCCAAGGGCGGCGAGATGTCACCCAAAGGGCGTGTGACACTGGGCCTGACCGCCGGCAGCGGGCTGGGGATCGTGGCCGGGCTGATCGGGCGCGGCGGTGGTTCGTTTGTTGTGCCGCTTCTGTACATTGCCGGGCTGGAGGCCAAGAGCGCGGCGGCTACTTCGGCCTTTGTAGTGACGTGCTCGGGCACCTCCAGTTTCATCTCTCACCTGGCGACGGCTGCCCAGCCGCAGTGGTGGGCGTGGATCGCCAGCGTCGTCGCGGTGCTGCTGGGCAGCCAGCTCGGATCGCGGCTGATGGCCGGGCGGATGAAATCCCGCGCGGTCAAGCAGGTCTTTGGCTGGGTGCTGCTGGCCGTGGCGGCGTTGATTATTATCAAAGACGTGATCCTGAACTAGGGTCATCACGATGCACTACTGTTGTCATCGGGTACGGGGACATCCCTGTCGAGCCGACCGTTCTCCACCCAGGTAGAGTCCAGGTTAGTTTCGTCGTGGAATAAGACTCTAACCCTGAATCATGTGGAGGTGTGTCGTGTGGAAGAAGCTCTTTGGGATACTCCGCAAGTATCTCCCGTTATTCGTGCTGTTGGATATCGGGTTGGCACTGATCGTGGGCAACGCTGCGCCCCAGGCTATGAAATCACTCAAACCCTGGGTGTCGGTGCCCCTGTTCTTTATGCTTTACCCGATGATGATCAACTTTCGGATAGAGAATGCGGCCAAGGCGCTTCGCAACCCCAAAGTGGTGTTGGCGGCACTGATCATCAATTTCGTCGTCAGCCCGCCGCTGGCCGCGCTGTTCGCCTGGCTCTTTTTCCGGAGTAGCGACCCTTACTTGATCGCCGGTTTCATCTTGAAAGTCACGGTGGCCGGAAGTGGGATGGTGGCGGCCTGGACCGGCTTTGCCAAAGGGCGGGTGGAGACGGCGCTGAGTATCGTCGCTGCTGGGTTGATCCTGGTCATCATCGCCGTGCCCCTGTGGATGACGGTGCTAGCAGGGGCCTATGTGCCGGTGGATTTCTTGCTGATGGTCAAGCAACTGTCATATGTGGTCCTTCTTCCGCTGGCTGCCGGGGTATTGACTCGCTATTTCATCTTGCGGCGCTGGGGCCAGGCCACCTACCAGCACATCCTGCCGGTGCTTCCAGCGGTATCCAGTCTGGGAATGTATGCCATCGTCTTTGTCGCCGTGGGAATGCAGGCCAGCAATATCCTCAGCCAGCCCCATATCAATCTGCTGCTCATCCCAGCCATCGCTGTGCTCTACTCGCTGCTGTTCGTCATCGCCATGATCTATGCCAAGATGGCGAGACTGGAGTACGAAGACGCTATAGCTATCGGCTACAGCGTGACGGCTAAGAACCACTCTATCACCCTGGCCCTAGCGATTACGGCTTTTGGTGGCATGGCCACCCTCCCCGCGGCCTTTGCCCCCATCGTTCAGATACCGTTGATGATCATCATTCTACGCCTGGCTCCCTGGCTCAGGC
>JAGHDT010000483.1 GCA_021159805.1 Anaerolineae bacterium | reverse complement strand
GGCGTACCCACACCGATGGCGGCTCTACCGCCAGGTAGGTGGCCCCAGTTACGCTCTTCGCCTAGCTCGAAGTAGAAGTTGTCGGCGTCGTACACAATGCCCGTCAGCGAAATCAGCCGCACGGATCGCCCCTGCAGTGCCGAGTTTCCCTTTTCTATCAGTTCCGGATAGGCTTCAAACAGATCCAATGCAACGTTTCCCCTTTGACGGCAAGAACTTAGGTGACCATTATACCACCTGAGCATCGCGAACCAAGTGTGGGGGCTATGAGGACGAACATGGCGAAGCTGTGGCCGATTTACCGATCGCTGTTGGACACCAGTGAGCTGCCGACTCGGCTTGCGGCTGCCGAGTTGGCGTTGGCTGATTGCTATCTCTGCGGTAATGACTGCGGTATCGACCGGACGCGCCAGGATGGGCCGTGCGGCGTGGCGGACACGCTCTATGTCGCCAGCTACGGTCCACATCACGGTGAGGAGGGTGTGCTGCGCGGACATCGTGGCTCGGGTACCGTTTTCTTTTCAGGCTGCAACCTGCACTGCGTTTACTGCCAGAACTACGACGTCAGCCAACAGGTCACGGGGTTCACCGTCGACGCGCCGGGTTGGCCAAGGTGATGCTGACCCTGCCATCGGCGAGGCGCTCTCAGCCGTGCGCGACTACCCGGCGGTCAACCGGGCCGCGGTGCGCGAGATGCGCCGCCATGTGGGGGATCTAGTGATCGATGACTACGGAGTGGCTCGGCGTGGGTTGTTGGTGCGGCACCTGGTGCTCCCTGGGGGACTGGCCGGCACGGCGGAGGTGGCAGGCTTTCTGGCAGAGGAGATCAGTCTCGATACCTATATCAACGTGATGTCCCAATACCGACCGGCGTACTGGGCCTACGAGTGTGCTACGCCGCCGATGCCGCTGGATCGTCGCGTCACGCGGGGCGAGGTCGCCGCGGCGGTGCGGCAGGCCCGCGCTGCCGGGTTGTGGCGGTTTTGACGGGCGCTGACAAGGGGCGCGGTGACACAGGCCGCTCGCATTTGGAGCGACACCGCGTACGGACAAGTCCGCGATCTTGTGGCCGACACGGGCGTCAGCCTAGACAGCCCGCAGATACCCCGCCCACTGCTCGAGACCCTCTCCCGGGGCAGGATAGGAGCCGTTCTGTCGGTAGACTCGCACGACCTGCGGGAGCAATCCCGTTGTGATCTCGTAATTGATCGTCTGGGCCCAGGCGCCCACCTCTTCGGGCGTGATCTCGCCGTCCCCCTGGCGGCCGATGGCGACGGCCTCGTCGCCCACGGTCACGTTCGGGATGCCGGTGACCTCGACGACGAGCTGATCCATACAGATGCGCCCACGGATGGGGGCGCGTTGACCGTGGATCAGGAGGCTGCCGCGGTTGGAGGCCAGGCGTGGGTAGCCGTCGCCATAGCCCAGCGAGACCAGCGCGACGCGCGTGGCGTGCCGTGTGACGAAGGTGCGCCCGTAGCTGATAGTAGTGCCCGGCGCCAGGTCGCGCACTTTGATCACGGTGCTCTTGAGTGTCAGCGCGCGGCGCAGGGGGAAGTCCGGTATGCTCTCAGGGGAGGGGGCCATACCGTAGATGAGCAGCCCGGGACGGACTGCTGCCAGGTGCGCCTCGGGCATTGTGATGATACCGGCGCTGTTGCAGATGTGCGGCATAGGGATGGTGTAGCCGCCATCCTCGATCGCCTGCATGATTTCTTGGAACTGGGCCCACTGGCGGTGGGCAAAGTCCAGATTAGGCTCATCGGCCGCGGCAAAGTGCGAGAAGAGCCCCTCGACGGTGACGTTGGGCAGTGCCGCGACGTCGCGCACGAAGTCCACGGCTTTGTCCGGCTCCAGCCCGTAGCGGCTCATGCCGGTGTCAATCTTGACATGCACGGGTACCGGACGGTCGGCGCGCGCTGAGAGCAGCCGGGCGGTTTCCCAGTCGACCAGCGTGGGGGTGATGCGGTGGTCCAGCACCAAATCGATCGCAGAGGGGAGCACGTGTCCCAGAAGGAGCACTGGCGACTCGATGCCGGCTTCGCGCAGCGCAATAGCGGCTTGGATTCGGTGCACGGCGAGCCAGGTGGCGCCCGCGTCCAGCGCGGTGCGGGCGACGGGCAAGAGCCCGTGGCCGTAGGCATTGGCCTTGACGCTGGCAATCACCTCAGTCTGGGCGCCAACAAGCGATTTGATCGCCTCAACGTTAGACGCGATCGCATCCAGATTTATCTCTGCCCACGTGACGACACCATCAGGGATCATAGAAGGGGTACCTCGTATTTGAAGAGGTCGTGGCTGCGGCTTTACTCAGCCTCGGTTGTGTGAAGGTCAGCGCTCGAAAAGCTTTCAGGCAGCAATTCTCCCAGGGTGTGCGTGTGGTAGGCCCCCGTGATATCGGCCACGTAGATCGGCATCTCATCTGTACCGAACTCACGCATCACCTGGCGACAGGCACCGCACGGTGACCCGCCGTTGGCGGTGACGACGGCCAAGGCCACGATCTTGCGGGAGCCATCCGAAACCGCCTTGAAGATAGCGGTTCGTTCTGCGCAGATTGTCAGAGGATAAACGGCGTTTTCAACGTTGCAGCCGGTATAGACCGTGCCATCATCAGCCAGGACCGCCGCTGCCACGCGGTAGTGCGAATAGGGCGCATAGGCGTTGTCGTAGACGCCCTGCGCGGCCTTGATCAGCTCCTGCGGGCCTACGGTATCCGGTGGTGTTGTCATATCTGGCGATACAGGTTTGGGCACGACGCTGCCTCCACAGAGTTTCCTCGGAAAGTCTGTCTAGTCTTCTCCGTCGGTCGACGCGTCGGCTGGCGGCTCCTCTTCAACGATTCCGTGGGGACGCGCCGGCACGCCGTAGACGATGGTGCGCGCCGGGACGTCGTGAGTGACGACGGAGCCCGCCCCGGTCTTGGCGTGTTCCCCGATGTGTACCGGGGCAATCAGCAGGGAATCAGAGCCAATGAAGACGTGTCCCTCGACGACGGTCGGGTGCTTCTGTTTGCCGTCGTAGTTGCAGGTGATGGTCCCCGCGCCGATGTTGACGTGTTCACCGATGGTCGCATCCCCCAGGTAGCTGAAATGCCCCATGTGCGATCCAGGGCCCAGCGTGCTCTTTTTCATTTCGGCGAAGTTGCCGATGTGGGCGCCGGTGCGGACGTGCGCGCCGGGACGCAGGTGGCTGAAGGGCCCGATGTCGCTGTCCTGCTCCATCACGGAACTCTCGATGACCGAGGCCGTGACACGGCAGCGATCGCCGATCACCGAATCCACGATGATCGTGTTGGGGCCGATCTCGCAGCCCTCCCCGATCTGTGTGGTGCCACGAAGGTGTGTGTTGGGCAACACTACTGTATCCCTACCCAGCGCTACGTCAGGCCCGATGTAGGTCGTTGCCGGATCCACCAGCGTGGCCCCGGCCAGCATACAGGCTTCGTTGATGCGCCGGCGAAGCACGGCCTGTGCCGAGGCGAAGTTCACCCGGGTGTTAATGCCCATAGCTTCTGTGGGATCTTCCAGAACCAGCGGTACTGCCTTGAGACCTGCGGACGCTGCCAGTTCGGCCATATCGGTCAGGTAGATCTCGCCCTTCTTGGCGCTGGGGGTGACTTTGGGCAGGTGCTGCCAGAGGAAGTCTGCGTCATAGACATAGAGGCCGGCGTTGAGTTCTCGAATCCTTAGCTGCTCCGGCGTGGCCTCGGGTTCCTCAACGACCTGCACGACATTGCCTTCCACATCCCTCAATACGCGCCCAAAGCCCTGGGACTCGTCCCGGATGATGGTCACCATAGCCATCGCAGCACCATCTTCCTCTTGAAGTGCCACGAGCCGTTGCAGTGTCGACAGCCGCAGAAGGGGCATGTCGCCATAGAGCACCAGGACACGGTCTGCGGTTCCCTCCAGGAGCGGCCTGGCCTGCAGCACGGCGTGCCCGGTGCCCAATCTCTCGGCCTGGAATACAAACCGCGCGCGGTCACCTGCCCATTCGCGCAACGGTGCCTCCGTCTCAGCACCGACCACGAGAACGGGGGGCATATCCGAGAGCTGTGTCGCCAGATCGAGACTTGATTCGATCATAGGGCGCTCGCCGAATTCGTGCAGGACTTTCGGGATGGCGGACTTGAATCGCGTGCTCTTACCCGCGGCCAGGATCACAACAGCCAGGGCCATGGTTGGTTCCTTTCGCGCTGCAGCTTGCCAATACGTAGAGACGATTATAGCATGCGGGAGATGGGTGACAAATCCGGGCGGGGTTGCGGCATCGTCAATGGCCTGCACAGGTAGTGTAGGGTTCGCCCTACAGTGACATCTGGGCCAAGTGCCGGCGCCCCTCAACTTGACGTGCACTCCGTAGATGCTATACTGCGTGTCGCTGCACAGAGCCAGGGCCCGGTGATATGAACGATATCGGCTTGAGCAGGTACTGGTTTGGCGGTGGCTTGGCACCGCGAACCTTTTCTCAGTCCTAACCCGGTTTAATGGAGAGTTGCTGATGGAACAACTGGCTTACGACGAAATC
>JAGHDT010000299.1 GCA_021159805.1 Anaerolineae bacterium | reverse complement strand
TGTGCCGCCGCCGGCGGCTGTCCATAGACTGGAGTTGCCTCGCTATAGGGCGGCTGAATGACCGGCTGCTGCGGCTGAGCCTGCCCATAGCTTGGCGTGGCCGGCTGTTGGTAGGATGGCTGGACTACCTGGGTCTGCTGCCGGGGCGTGGGTGCAGCCTGTGACCGCTGCGGCGACCCCGATGGCGCTATGGGGGGTGGCCCCGGCATCGGTGGCAGCGGGGGGGAGGCCGAGACCGGTGCGTCGGCTGATGGTGCAGTAGGCGCCGGCAGTCGCTGCCCGCAGCCGCTGCAGAAGACGTCATTGTCGGTGGCGGGAGTACCGCAAACTGGGCATTTTCTCATAAGAAGATCTCCTCTGTATTGTTGGTTCTACGATGCGGTGGGCACCCCGGCATTGGTCGGGTCGGCAACGGTCGCCGCGACTATCGGCGCCCCGCACTTGGTGCAGAAACGCCACTGTGGCTGAATCTCGGTGCCGCATTGGCGGCAGAACTTGGGGCGTGAAGTGGCTGCCGGTGTCTTTGGCCGCGCGTCGACGACGGTGCGGACTATGCCCGTGACCGCCTTCGTGGGTACTGCCTGCAGCAGCGACCGTTCGTCCTCGTCATCCTGCGCCGCTGTCTGTTCCAGTGCCGCCAAGAATTCGGCAAAGCTTCGTTCGGCCATAGCTACTCCGTGTACTCGCTGGGCACGACAAGGTTGTCCAGGCTCACTTCACCCTTTGTTGATGCCTCATAAGCTGCTGCAGCGACAATGACGACGTCGTACTGAAAGGCGATGATGTCCGGCATGGTGCCCAGCCAGCTGACGGCAGGACGCAGGACCGCGCCGATCCACTCCGCGCCCTGGGCAGCGGCAAAAGCTGCCGGGAGGGCAGCCGCACCTACGCCGGTGAAGACAGCCAGGACACCTCCCAGGCGCAGGCCCCAAGCCACCGACCAGGCCAGCCACTCGATGGCGCCATCCCAATCCTGGAAGGTCGAGTTCTGCGCAAACCGGCCGGCGGACCACAGGTAGTCTGTGCCCTGTGCCCCGGTTGCCTTGAAAGCCTTCTCGTACTCGACCATCGGACCGGCAAGCTGCCTCCATACACCCGACAGCGTGTTCGCCACCAACTGCTCCGGTGCCGGCTGTTCCAACCGCTGAGCATCCAACGCGCCTCTGCAGAGATTGGCGAAGGTAGTACGCGCCTGGCTGCGCTGTGCGCTACGTTCCTGTTGGTATCCGCCGCCGGCATTGGTGAGCAGGCGCTGTTTGACAGCCCGCATCTGCGCCGGCGAGCCGTTCTGCCCCATCGCCACGATGCTGCGCGGTTTGAGCATCCCCGGCAGCTTCTTTGTGGATTGTGGGAAGTTGAAGAAAGCCGCGCTGGTTCCGTTGGCCATCGCCGTAGCCTGTCCAAGCCCGCGGACCTCGCTGTTGATGCACGAACGGCGCCACTGGTGGCTGTTCATAAAGTCGATCATCGCATTGAGGATGCTCATCACGTAGCTAAGCACGGTTTCCACAGCGGTGGCCAGTAAGCTTTCGGCCATCGCCAGGCCGGGGATCCACTCCCGCGCGAGGTCGTGCAGCCACAATATCTGCGCCAGCGACCAGTCCATAAACCACCAGAGTGGGGAGAAGAGGCCTTTGTAATGCTCCCAAGCCACGTTCTGGTAGCGGATGCTCTCCGCGGCCTTCTTGGCACTCTGGGCGCGCTCATTGACTTCCTTCAGCTTGTTGCCCAGCGGGCCCTTGGCCAGCATATCGCCGTAGGTGTTCTTGTTGAGGTCGATCAGCGTCTCTGTTTGGATGGCCTGGATATGCTGGGTGAGCGACGTGGATAGGCGCTCCAGCGATGCCCGTGTTTGTGGTGATGTGCCGGAGGGCAATGCGGCCATCATCTGTTGCACGCGTGTCTGCCGGGCCATATACTCGCTCACATCACGGCTGCCTAACTCCTCCAGCTCACCGATAATAGTGTGGATCTCGGGGCTGTTGGGCAGAGCCATCGCTTTCTCTTTGATCTTGTCCAGGAACTCTTTCTCGGTGGCCTGGGCGGCGTTATCCTTGATTTCCCGCGAGATGAGGATGTTGGCCTGCAAATCCACCAATTCCTTCTTCTGCCCGGTGAACTGCCGGTAGAGCTGCTGGCGTTGCTGGGTGAGGAGGCGGGCCTCCTGCGAGACGGTATCCATCTGACGGAGCAGCTGGGGTGTGGGGTCGGAGATGTCTTTGGGGAAGCGTGTCCAGACATCGGCAATCTGAGTATCCAACGAGTTGAGGCTTTCGCGCGAGACTTTGACACCTTGCTCGATCACTTCACGCTGCTGGATGAGCTCACGTGCTGCCTTTTCTGAGAGTTCCTCAACCATCTCCTTCGTCGATCCTTTAAGCGCTACCTTGGCATTCTGGGCGGCCGACTTGAAGACCAGATCCATCACGTCGAAGAGCGCAAAGACCAGCTCCACCGCGAAGTTCACCATGTTGTCCAGGAAGCGCTTGTGGGCCTCGTCGAAGAGTGCCAGCGCCTTGTTGAACATCTCGGTGGCGTTGTCCATGAATCCGATGAAGTGCGTGGTGTTCAAGAGCCAGATGTTCAGCTCGGACCGGCGTTCGGCCAGCACTTCATCGGGTTTGGCGGCGATGTGATCCAGACACCCCTGAACGTATGTCTTGGCATATCGCGGCACATCCGGCGCCAAACCTGACCCGATCTTGCGCGCCGCGGCCAGCAGCTTGCTCAGCTGCCGCTGCCAGCCCTGATGCGGGGGTATTGCCGGGCTCAGCGCAAGCTCGCCGCCCGCACCCGCGGGGGGATCCCCGTTCTGGCTGGGTTTGATCTCGAAGACGTAGCCCTTACGGGAATCCTCCCACTCTCCCTTGACCAGTTGGCCCATGCCACGATCCAATATGCATTCACTTGCGTGGGCGATGGTCTTGGTGGACGTGATCTTCTCGTTGGCAGCCTCGTCGACGAGCTGGCCTTTGGGTTGCAGGACTAGCGTGCCACCCCAGTTGCCCAGCTCTTGCAGTGCATCCCGGTCCACGCCCTCGATCTTGTTGAGGTCGATGGGGCCGCTGTCGTCCCAGAGCGTCTTGCGCAGTGTGAAGTCCCACACCTGGGGAACCTCGACGACAATCTCGGTGATGCCTTCGACAGGCGAGCCGGGCTTTGGGGGGCTGCCGGCATCTTGATTCAGATCCGGCCACAGGGTCACCTTGAGTTTGAAGCGGGTGTCGTGCGCCAGGATTTGGTTGATGCGGGTGTCCCTATCGTTAAGCCGCAGGTGGATCTTGGCAACTTCACCGATCTCGATTTCGGAGATGATCTCGGTGCTCTCCAGCAACAACACGCTGTTGGTCAGCGCCGGGTAGGCACTGCTGGAGGCATCCTCCACCTGCACCTTGGGGTCCAGCTTCTGCGTCTTCTGGTTGGCCTGGTTCATCACCTGGGCGCTGACAGCCAGTGCGTCCCAGCTCTTGCTCTCGGTGTCGTAGGGTAGGGTATAGGTTTTCGTGGCCATGGATTACCTTTCTAGAGGAATATGACCTCGTAGTCCGCCGCCTTGAGCGTGATCTCCACGCGTCTGTTGATCTCGGTACGATCCGGGTAGATGGCCGTGAAGCTCAGGTAACACAGCTCAGTGTCCTTCTCCGCATTGATTGCGGTGATGCGCATAACAACGTGCCCGTAGAGTTCGTTGGCGCCCCTGGTATAGGGTGGCGGCGGTGACCAGTCGAAGTAGTCTTTCTCCGTCGGCAGCCACGGCCGGATGCGTGTGTCGGGCTCTTCTTCCCAGATGCCGCTCTCATTGCGCTTCAGGGCCTGGACGGTGAGTTCGACCGTCTCACCCACGGCGATGTCGAATTCTTCCTGGCTGATCTGGAGTTGGTAGGGGCTGGTCTGCACGTCTACCTGGACTTGGGCTGATGTTCTCGCAGCCGGCGCCATACCTGTGATGGTCAGTGTGCGCTTGCCGGCCACTGCCATCTCGTCGGCTGTGAGGGAGACCTGCATCTGGCCGGTGCCGGTTCGGGGGGAGATCCGGAGGTCCAAGGCATCCGGGCTTATGGAGAGCCCGATCCGCACCTCCGGGGCCGGTGTCCATGGCGCTCCATCGACCGATTTCCAGGCTTTGATCGCCAACGCCCCGCTCTGTTCTGGTGTGACTGTCACGCTCTGGCTACTCACCTGGACCACATAGTTGATCGTGGGTTGCTCATCCGGTTGATCGGGTGTTGTGTCTTTTGGTCCTGCAGGTACCGGTGGCCTGCTGCCACCGACGAGGTTGGGGATGATCGCTGCCACTGCCGGCAAGCCTGAGAAGATGATCGTGATCGTCTGAACGTATCCGGGTGTGCGCATACAGTCAGCTGCGTTGAGGGGGTCCGCCAGGCAGTCATCGGCGCTCACCATCGGCGGGGCCGCCAGGGCTAGCAGCGCGAACATAAGTGAAAGCACCAAGATAGCCTTCTGGACAGCCGAGAGTGAATTGAGTAGCCTTTTCATACCAAGCCCTCCGGTCGCCGTGTGAGAATGTAACCCAAGATCACCGAGACGAAGGCTGACCGCCGGAGCCCCCCGTAGCCGCCGATCGATCGAGTGAAGATGCCGCCCAGCACCACGGGAACGGCCAGTGCGGCCCCGATCAGCAAGGGGCGTGGGAGCGCGCTGAGCAGCTTGTAGAGCGGCCCGAGTAGCTTATCGAGTGGTTTCTGCAGGAAGCGCAATGCCAGGGGCGTGCCGGCGATGACGGCCGGGGTGAGGAAGTCGTAGCCCTCGGAGCTGGGTGACAGGGAAGTATAGGCGAACCATACCACTGCAGCGCCGACCGACAGCAATAGCGTGACGACGGGGGACGCCAGGCATCCCGGCTTGCCCGACGTCCCCTGCTGCTGGAGCTCTGGTCGCGAGCCCTGGTGTATCTGGCCTGGAGCCTGTGAAGCTGGTCTTGCCGGCTGTCTCGTTGGTTGGGGAGCCGGTCGTGATGCTGCCGGCGTCGCCGGCACCCAGTCGTTCGCCGTATAGGTCAGATAGTGTCCCGTCTGCGGATCAATGGTCCACCAGTTGCCCGCTTGATCCTGGGCCTGCAGCTGGTGGACAGCCTCGACAAACTGCTGGTGGGAGAGCTGCTGGTTCTGTAGTTGAGCTCTCAGTCGACCGAACTGCTCATACAGCTGTTGAAGGGATATTGGCGGCATTGATTCTTTTCCTTGACGGATCTCATATGGCTCGGAGCGGGTGACCGAGAGAGTGTCTTCCCCGATCCAGCTTGATGGATGCATTGTAGCATAAATCTGGGTCCGGAAGAAGCGATCGTGGGCGTTGGACGAGTTCCAGACTGGGGGCAAGTCACCACGGCAGGAGCTGCCGTTGCAGCAGCAGCTTGGCCAGGAGGCTGCCCGTCTCCATTTCACGAAGTGGATGTGCAACCGGGACACTGCATCGGGTCGATTGGCTTTTTGGCTCCGAGAGCCAGTCAGCCCGGGACAAATCACTTATACTCGCTTGAGGAGATTCCTAAAGCCGATATTCTTGCCTGGATTCCTCACCCCAGGCAGGAGTTCGACAAAGCAGAATCCCACGCGCTCATCGCTGGGATTGATGATCTCAGCCAGCAGTTCGAAATAGGCCAAGTTCATCTGTCCATCCATGATGGGGCGTATCTGGTAGCGCTCTTCCTTGATGCCGGGCAAGAGCAAGTCCCACCCCTGTGAGAAGACAAACCCATCCACGTCAATGAGTTCTTTAGGCGTGTATTGGTAATCGCGGACCAACTGTCGGTTGCCATCTTTGTCAATGTATGTCCCATCGTGATATGGATGCTGGGGGAAGGCAAAGAGCATCACCTCCTCGTCGTCGAAGAAGCGCAGGGAGAACCATTCCCAGTGCGTGGCAGGTTCAATCAACCGATAGGGACCCCATTGCCGGTCGAACCACGATTTCCCGGTCACTTTCAGTCTCTGCTTTTCTCCTGCCGCGTCTCGCAGGACTACCTCTCCAGCCGTTGGCATGTTGGTATAGGAGTAGTAGACCGTCCGTTGGGCCGGATCATCCGGCTCTCCCATGACCAGAACGCCATCAGTGCCGTGCCAGACAGCGCCTTTGCCGTGATCCAGGTTGAGATTCAGTGAGAATTTATCTGTCTCTACGATCAAGCTGATGTCCTCTGCCTGTCGCCGCAAATGGGCGAATGGCGGGAATTGAATGCTGTTCTCGTCGGCAAAGAACTTTCGCCCTCGAAGGCTGAACCTCTGTTTGAAAGAGTGCTGGCCCGTTGTGAAATCGGTAAAGGCCAACTGCAATACAGCTACGGTGACCCCATAGATCCTGGCGCGCAGCAAGGTGTATTGGTAGGAGTAGAGGTGTTCAGGGCGCTCCTGTTCCCGGAGATAGCCCGTTATGTACCACCAGCCGGATACTTTCCTGTGGGGTGGCCATTCAGCATCAAAATCACCGTGATCCGTCTCTCGGTAGGGAATTGCAGGTCCTTTTTTCATGAGCTTCCTCCAGGTAGAGAAGGGTGCGAAGGGTGCATCTTTGGCATTCCCCAGCCTCGCAATGATTCGAGTGAACGTTCATCGCCTGCATCCGGTTTGGTGGACCGCCGGTGAAGACAGCCAGGCCCCGAAGAGAGCCGCACTGGGGTGCGGCGATCCCACATTGAAATGCTATTCCACCGACCAGAGATCTTCGATAATCGCCGTGGTGATCTCAGCAAGTTGCCGTCCGCCTTCAGGGCCGACAGGATTGCTGGCCGGGATCGCCCCGTATCCGCCGCCCGATACCGAACGTCTGCTGGGGACATAGGTGCCCTGGCCGGCCAGTTGTACGAGAAACGTCTGGATCGCTTTGCTGCGGGCTTTGATGTAGATCCCGAAGTCGAGATAATACTCGAATGGATTTGTCGCGAAAGCGACCTCGCCAAGCCGTAGTACGTGTATCTCCACTGGGAATGTCGACGGGTGTTTCTGCGTCTCGAATCGTTCGACCACGGCCCGATACCAGTTCATGCGGCGATAGGCATCCGTAACCGGGAGGTACCAGCGCTTCTGTTGTCGAGACTCGGGGGTGGTCTCCAGCTTCAGCTTTTCCCTTCGGACCTGGTCGTGCAGCCGCTCGGCCTCGTCTTTGGCTGTTTGGGAATCGCTCTCTGTCAGCACCGTCATCGGCAGCTCCACCCGCTCAATGTGGTGTTTCAGGACGGGAGCGCTGTTGAACTCAGACCCGATGCAGCCCAGTGTCCTTTCGACGGCGTTGGCAATACGATGGGCGATCTCCTGGCGGGGGGCACGCCCGCTCAGACTCAGCATGCGTTCCTCCGCGCGCTTCCCGAAGAGCAGATGCGGGGACTGGTCACCGGCTGCGCTAGATTGAGCCAGAACGTAGATATCATCACCAAGGCGACGTCGCAATTCTTCGCGGGTCTCGCACCAGTAGTCGGCGCTTAGGAGAAAGGAGTGCTCGCTGACCTGGGAGGGACATGGCACGTTCACAATCACCCCTGTCAGGATTCCCCCGTGATTGCGAGTGGCCAACACACCGACACTATGATCCTCGTAGCCCTCGATGTTGCAGAATTCTGGTGTGTCGGTATTGCCATACATAGTGGATGCGCCGTCTCTATCCACCCAACGTCGATTGCGGCCGACGACAGCGTAATCCTGTCCGAAAGCGACCTCTCCGGGCAGGCGAGAGGTCCATGCGTCGGCAATGGTCCCAGCAATTCGCTCGACAGCAAATTCTACGTACTCCTCAACGGGCATGGCATCCAGGTCTACGCCCGCGCCCTTGGAGGCGAGACTACTTTTGAGCGTCGGTGTGCGCACTTCCGGCCCCGTGTGCGTGTGTGTGGCATTGAGGATGATCTTCATCGGGTCAAGTCCTGGACACAGTGTTGCCACGCGCGAACGGACCGCGTCACGTAGAGCGTCCGCGATGCAGACAAAGTCACAACTGACCATGACCGCGTGATCGCTTCCCACGTCAAGCGCCAAGGCCGTTGCCGTGATGGGGTCCGCGATCCCTTCAGAGACGCGAGCATAGAACTGTCCGGCAATGAGCACCGGCCCTTCCGGTGTCAGATCGCCCTCAGCCCAGCCAATCCTCAGATGAACCATAGTTCTCTCCTGTATCTGCCTCTTTGTCGATCAGGTGGCGCATAGGCCACCTGCGGGTTACGCAGTAAACATAAGTGGCCCCCATGTATCCTGTCCATTTCGTGGTTTATGCATGGGGGGCACCAAACTACACTTGTGTTCTCAGTCGTGGGCCCAAAGCGGTTCGCAACTCGTTGGATTAGGCACTCCCCCCTGAGCCAGGCTGGTCATGGCCTGTGGCAACAATGCTGGCTCGCATTCTCAATTGGTTGTTGTGAATCGATGATTGTCGTCTCCGACAGCGGCCGTTGGTGTCAACGAGCGGGTGCTACTCATCCCACCCTCGATGCGCGGTAGCATCCTCGTCCACCCAATCTTCCTCCTCCCAGGTCATCCCCTGGCGGCCGGGAACCTTCCTGGTCGGGCCCGGCTTGTAGAAAGAACACGATTTGGGACCGTAGCAGAAGGTCTCGTACCGGTAGCGCTTCTTGGAGGGGTCCCACTGATCGATGATCATCGTGACCGGCATCCGGCAGCCCCATAGGCAACTCCTGCACCGGGCAGTGTACGTGCGTGCTGCCAGGCGACGGTGGCCGCGGGCGCGGTATGTCGCCAGATCAGGGGGCACGCCGTGCCAGGGAGGGGGCGTATCCGTACATGATCCCCGTGTCAACACCTTGAGCTTGCTGACTCGATAGAATTCGACCGGTTCCCTGCGCGGATAGGCGACCGGAACCGCTTCACCGGAGAGCCCATCACCGACCTGGAACTGGTG
>JAGHDT010000272.1 GCA_021159805.1 Anaerolineae bacterium | reverse complement strand
GCACACCACGCAAGCATGAAAACACGGCGCGAAGAACGGCCCAAAGCCCTTCACCTGATCTCGATCGCGACTTTGGGCCGTTCTTCGCGCCGTGTTTTCATGCTTGCGTGGTGTGCTGATGCACATGATATCTACTTCGAGAATAACCCCCGAAGAGCCCTGACCCTGCGCGCTGGGAAGCGCGTCACCCTCTCCCATACTCCGCGGACGGAATGGGAGAGGGGACCGGAGGCGTCTATTCCGAAAATAGCCTTCTATGATCCGCTCCGCGGACCGCGGGCATCTTGCCCGCTCTGCTCTTCGCGCTGCGTTTTCATGCTTGCGTGGTGTGCTGATGCATATGACGTCTACTTCGAAAACCGCACCTTGTACCGTCGAGCAGATGGTCGAGCCGACAGCTCAACCTACATGAGATCTGCGTATAGGCCGGGCTCCCCTTCTAGGATACCCGGCTATCTGGCGGCCCCTGCTCGCCACATTTTCGTCCTGCGTGGTGTGCGTCGGCGAACGTGACGTCGACTTCAAAAATGACTCGCGCCAGATTGCAGCTTCTGTGGACCGCGTGCATCAGCATGCCCACGTCTCGCCCGCTCTGCTCCTGAGGGCCCGAAGTGCGCAGGAGCTGCTATGAACATTGCAGTACCCACTGGCGCCAAGATGCGGGCCAGACGCCCGCGGTCCAAGACAACATCGCTGCTCCGTAAAAACGGCCTTCTATGCTCGCCGGTGGCCCGATCAGGATGCGGCCTCGACTTTCATGCTTGCGTGGTGTGCGAGCGAACATGACGTCTAACCCGAGATCCGCGGGGTCCAGCTGAGACGGACCAGAGCGGCAACAAGGTTGGTCCTAAGTCTCAGATAGAGGCCAAATCGCACGGTCTCCCACGGCGCAAGTATACCATGGGTGACCGTGAAGAGAGGAAACGCTTACATATCAACACAAGGTAATCGCATTCGGAGGGGGGGAAAACTACGAACCCATGTATCTCAGTGTTCGCAGTATTCTCCGTGTGTCATCCCGATCACCGCTATCGCGCGCACCGCGCGGTGCAGGCGACAGAAACTCGCAAGTAGTGTCATCCTGAGCGGATTGAGGAAGTCCCCTCAATCCTTCAGCAAGAAAGCGAAGGATCTTCTCCCCGCACACGGCGCTTTCTGATTGTCACAAGACCCCTCACTGGCACGGTTTGCCAACACGGTTGACGCGCATACACGTTACTAATGACACGCTGTCAGAGACTTGTCTTCGCATCCCAGGACAAGATCCTTCGCTCTCTTGTCGCGAGATTGGGGATGCTGCCTTGAGTCGCTCAGGATGACAGGTCTGCGTCGTGTTATGGTAGGCCGAAGCGCCGGGATGCAGACAGACCCACGGTACAGTGTTTAGTGGGCGGCTTTGCCGGTCAAGTCCTCGATCGTCACTTTGAAGACCGTTATGCCATCAAAGTGACGTCCCTTCGCCAGAAGCCGGCTCTTTACGCTCTCCGGATCATTTTCCGACTGGTCGACCATGCAGCCAAGCGCAAGCCGTTTCGCCGCCTCTGTCTCCAGGAACTCGACGTGCCCCCGGAAGACAACCGAACTATAGGCGTGCTCGCACTGCCCCTGCAGGTAGCCGCGGTCCTTCACCACCGTACCGCAGACCCGGGGATTCTCGCGCACGAAGTCGAGTTTGAGCCCCGCATTCGCGCTGTGGAAGTACAGCACGCGATTTCCCGCATCATAACCATAGTTCAGCGTCGCTAAATAGGGCTCCGATCCCCGGGCAAATGCCAGCGTCGCATAGACACCTTCGGACAGAAGTGCCTCGATCGCAGCGAGATCGGTGATCTCGCGTTCTTCCCTGTGCATATGGTAGCGTGCCATCCTCCGCCTCCTTGGTTACCAGCGACCGACCATCACCTGACTTCAGGCAGTATAAGCAGGCGCGCCCGATCGTCAAAACTCTTGGCCTTGGCCTGGACCCCGGCTCTCGGCTATAATACAGTATAGAGCACCAAGAGAGAGCCTTGACAAAGCGAGTTAGGGGACCTATGAAACAAGAGTATCCCATCCTGGAATATGATCCGACCCGGAAAGCTCTCATCGAGCCCAGCGAGCTCATCAAACCTGAGGATATTCCCGAAAGAGGCGTCATCTGCTTCTTCCAGGAGGTCCTCACCAGTCTCGTCGAGCGAGGCCTGCTCACCAAGATCAGCAGCACGAGATCCGAGATCGGCGAGCACATCTTCTATGGGCTGGAGATACAGGGAGAGCACCTCACAGTCTTCCACCCGGGGATCGGGGCCCCGCTGGGCGCCGGCTTGCTGGAAGAGGCCATCGCCAAGGGCGTCAGGCGCTTTGTCGCCTGCGGCGGTGCCGGCGTGCTCAATCGCGAGATCACAGTCGGACACGTGGTCATCCCTTCCTCGGCAGTACGGGATGAAGGCACGTCCTACCACTACCTTCCCCCCTCGCGCGAGGTCACCCCATCGGATATCGCCACCGCAGCCATCGAGCGCACGCTAATCCGCCACGACGTGGCCTACGTCGTGGGCAAGACGTGGACAACCGACGCCTTCTACCGTGAGACGCCTGACAAGATCGCGCTGCGCCGGGAAGAGGGCTGCCTGACCGTCGAGATGGAGGCAGCGGCCTTCTTCGCAGTTGCCCAGTTCCGCAACGTCATCTTCGGACAGATCCTGTATGGCGGTGACGATGTCAGCGGCGAGACGTGGGACGGACGCACCTGGAATGCCCGCACATCGGTGAGGGAGAAGCTCTTCTGGTTGGCCGCAGAAGCCTGTCTCGAACTCTAAAGGAGGATCCTGATGAACATCTGCGTTTACTGCTCTTCCAGCAATGCGGTCGCGCCGGCCTACTTCGACGCCGCGCGCACCCTGGGACAGCGGATCGCCCATCGCGGCGACACCCTTGTCTACGGCGGCGCCGATGTCGGCCTGATGGGCGCGCTGGCCCAGGCCGTGAAGATCGGCGGCGGCACCGTCATAGGCGTGATGCCGACCGTGCTCCAGGAGAAACGCATCGTCTTCACTGACGCCGACGAGCTCGTGACCACCCGGGATATGCGGGAACGCAAAGCCGTGATGGAATCACGGGCCGACGCATTTGTCGCCCTACCAGGCGGATTCGGCACTCTGGAGGAATTGTCCGAGATCCTCACGTTGCGCCAGATCGGCGTGCATACCAAGCCGATCGTCCTCCTGAACACCGAGGGATACTACGCACCCTTGATCGCACTCTTCGAGCATTTCTACCAGCAGCAGTTCGCTCACCCATGGCGTGACATGTACTACCTCGCCCACGAGGTCGACGACGTCTTCCGGTATCTGGAGAGCTATGCGCCGGCGCCGGCGCCCAGAAAGTGGGACGGGCCTGGAGAAAAGAGCTAGCCCGACCCCTCCCCCTGAAACGGGGAGTTCGTTTCCTTTCTCCCCGGTGGGGGCAAAGCAGAGGCTGCACGACCGGAGAGCAGACCGGCAGGCTCAGAGATCAGCTCTGGAGAGGCGCGATGATGGAGCAAGCGGACGACATCCGAACACAATACAGCAGCGACAAGAATCTCAATGCGCGCATCGCCTTGCACGCGCGCTTCAGCACCAACACCTACGGCTGGCAGCAGTGGG
>JAGHDT010000197.1 GCA_021159805.1 Anaerolineae bacterium | reverse complement strand
CCTGCCGCCTACAGACCCCAGTTGCACAGATCCGGTGCATTCCCCGGATCATTGTCCAGCAGCGCTTCGTAGTTCTCGGCCACCTTGCGGTAGGCTGCCGCGTGCTGCGCGATGACCTCCGGCCGGTAACGTTTGAACTGCGGGATGCCGAAAGTGCGCGCACCGATGCCCTCAGCCACGGGAAGGCTGCCCGGCGGCTGCCGCACATCGCGATCGGTGTTGGCGATCCGTGTGGGCTTGCCGTGACCGTAGACATCACACGTGTTGAATAGCGGGTGCAGATGGAGCGGCTTGTTAATGCCGGGCCGGCACAAGCTGCCTTCAGCCTCCACAGCCTGGGCAAAGCCCGTGACGGAAAGCCCTCCGAGCTCCTCCGGTCGGTAGAGCCCACCCGCCGCATACCAACCGGCCATCGTGCTGTCGCCATCCGGCGGCACGCGATGCGCTCGCAACCCGGGTACTCCCTCCAGGAGATCCCAGAAACCATTGATGGCCCGGCGGACCTCGGCGGCGCGCGCATCATAGACCTTGAGCTGCACACGTCCCATCGCGGAACTCATCTGGTTCATCCGGCCCTTGATCCCGCCCATCGGCAGCCGCCGGAACGGCCGCAAATCGGGGGTCTGGATGCTGTCATCGAAACGCCGGTAGTGACCAAACGCCACCGCACGCTCGTAGACCTCAAGGTCGTCCGTCAGCGGGATACCGCCCTCACCAACAGGCAACGACTTCCCACTCATCAGGGACATCGCCGCTACCTTGCCGAAGTTGCCCACGCGCTTGCCCTTGTATAGTCCCCCGTGAGCGTGAGAGACATCCTCGATCACGGGGATCCCGTGCCGGTTGGCGACAGCCATAATCGCATCCATGTCGGCGGGGTGCCCCATATAGTGCACCACCATGATGGCCTTCGTCTGGTCGGTGATGCGGTGCTCGATATCGGCAGGATCAATACACAGCGTCTCCGCCGAGATATCCGCGAACACAACAGTGGCCCCAAGCGAGAACGCCGGCAACGCTGAAGCCCAGTACGTGAGACTCGGGCAGATGATCTCGTCGCCCACGCCCACCTTCAGGCCAAACATCGCCGCAAGCAGCGCGGCGGTACCGTTGTTGAAGGCCAGTGCATGCGTACGACCTTGCCAGGCCGCAAACTCCGCCTCAAAGGCCATCGTGACGTCAATGCCCGACATAGCGCCGCGGCGAAGGACCGCCAGCACCGCGGCCTCATCATCCGCAGTGACAATCGGCCAGGTGAAAGTATCGCCGGGATCAACTGTGACGGCCTTTGGGCCACCCAGGTGAGCTAGACAAGATGTCGACAGGGTCATATCGCCTCCTTATTGGGTTTGGATAAACTGAGTTTGCAGGTGTGACCGTGTCACGCCTGCGGGATGAAGAAAATCGGGTAACCGGGGCCGGCAAACGGGAAGAGCGCTCGACGGTAGGCAAGCAGGACCTTCATCATATACGGCTTCAGCGCGGAGCTCTCGAAGGCAACTCGCAAGGGGAGCCAAACGCGGTCCGGCTGCCAACGTTGGGAGACGAAGACCCCCCATGAGTTGCAGATCACCGCCGCCACAACAAGCCCCAACACCACGCCCACGAGCGTCCCCAGAACGTTGTCGCCCCAAGACAGGATCTTGATCGACGCATTCTCCAGGCTCATACGGATGATCACCGCCACGACAAACCACGCCGGTATCAGGATGATGACGAAGATCAGGCCTTGATAGAAAACCGGTGTTCGCGGAGCGTCGCCCAGCGAGCTGATCACCACGTCCCCAACGAGCTGGGCGAGGTCCAGCGCAACGACCAGCATGCCCACAAGCATGCAGAGCATGTAGAAAGCCAAGAGGATGGTGGCCGAACGGATAAGTCCTTCGGACGTGCAGATGGCCACCAGACCAACGATGATCAGCATCAGAAGAATGTCCAGTACCATAATGTCACCTCCGAGAACATAGCATCCCTGAAGCCGGCACAGCTCAATGTGGAAGGCTTGGCATGGTCAGGGTTAGTATAGAGTAGCTCCTGTGGGCCGCAACTACAGCGGCACCAGGCGCAGCGCATTCTCGCCATGGATCTTGGCCAACACCGGTGCCGGCAGCGTCAACTGGGCCAGGATCTCGTCAAGTTCCCCGCCGAACCCATCACGTGCATAGAGGAGCCGGTCACCGAACTCCAACACGAAGTCCCTGGCAAAGACCATATCCCGACTCAGTGCGTTGCGAGCTGACCCAGCGGAGAGATCAGCGTAGAGATTCTGGTAATCCCGAAACATCTGCGGCACCTTGCCACCGGGCACGACGGGGCCCGCAGGATAGCTTTGCTTGTCGTGTTGACCGTCGGCAGAGATGTGCGACCAAAAGCCAGGGGCGTGGCCGATGAAGATCGTTTCAGGGCACGCGCGGACCGCGTTCTCGAAAGCCTCAATGCCACCGCCATACCACCAGTTAGGCCGGGGATAGGCGCTGCCGGTGTCGAACTCGTAGTCGAGATGCACGACCACCGGAAGGCCAAGCTCGCCACACGCGTGGAACATCCGCAGCACATCAGGATTATCGTAGCGCACGCGCAGCTTCAGCTCGCCGTACACACGTACACCATAGATCTCAACGCCGGCCCGCAGCCGGTCCACAGCATCCGGGCGCCGGGGATCCGGCGCATACCCCAGCACAAAGCGCTCCGGCGCCCGCTCGACATAGCTCAGGCAGCGTTCGAAGGGGATGGGGCCGTTCTCCAACGGCGTCATCTGGCTGTTGTATGCCGGCGTATACTCATCCTCCGGCGCAATCCAGCTCAACAGCCACGTACGCTCAATCCCGTGGGCCTCCATGTTCTTGATGAACTTGTCCAGGCCGTGACCGTGCCAGTCAGGGTGATTGTGAGCATCGATTTTCATGTTACCTCCAAAAACAGAATCTGCCCGTAGGGTAAGCTGTTAGCTTGCCCCGCCCCAACATGCCTATGCAGCGTCGATACCTTCCCGCAAGAAGGCCAGGCCCTGACGCACGAACGCAGCACCATCCGGACAGGGATCGTGGAACATTCCGCGCGTAAAGGCCCAACTGCCGGCAGGCTCACCGATGGAGGAATTATACGTCTCCAGCAACACATAGCCATCGAAGTCCACAGCCTTGAGTGCTACAAAGACCTCTTCCCACGGGACCAGACCCCCGCCCGGCACACCGCGGTCGTTCTCACACGCGTGCAGTCCCCACAGGCGCGGCGCCATAGTGTGAACCGCAGCGGCATAGTCACGGATCTCCGTGACCATGTGGTAGGTATCCAGCAAAACGCGCAGGTTGCCGTGATCAGCCGAACCGATCAGCTGCATCACCTGCTGAGGCGTGTTGGCCATATGCGTGCGAAAGTGACTCATCGGCTCCAGTACGATCTGGATGCCGCGCGCCGCACCATACGCCGCCAATCCGTGCAGCCCCTCCGCCGTGCGTATCGCCTCATCGGCGGGCGGAATACGGCGCCTGACCACACCTGGATGGCCATACAGAGCGCCCGCATAGGCCACCGCTCCCAGCTCGACGGCCAGATCTACCTGCCTCTTGTGCCAGGACAAACCGCGAGCGCGATCGGCGGGATCATCGGCAGATAGATCACAGGACTCCGGCCACGTGCCGCCGGGACTGACGACGAGGTCCAGTCCCAAAGACTCTGCCCGGGCTCGTGTCAACGCCGCATCGAAGAGCACATCGTCGCCCACCGCAATCTCCCAGAAGTCCAGACCCAGCCCCTTGGCCTCGTCCAGCAAATCAAGCTGATCATCAGACCAACGGTCGGTAAACAGATAACAGTGTGCGCCGTAGCGGATGGTCAAAACCAACTCCTTGGGAGAAGTCTAGGAACTGAAAAGAGCAGATCGCAATACCACGATTCACCATTCACTCACCACCGTACAGCGGACATCCACTAACCACGATGGCCGTCTGCCAATCGGGTGAATCGTGAATGGTGAATCGTGTCCGCCTTAGTACCCCATCCCCTGCGCGTACGCCTGCATCTTCGCCAACCGCGCCACAAATGCGTCATACAAGCCATCGGCGTTCTCGTGCAGTGTACGCTGGGTATTCGTGAAGGGGTTGAGGGTGGCGGCGTGATCAACCTGCGACACCCACTCTTCGGGAAGGCCAGCACTGCCTGTCAGCGCCCCGGAGATGCCGGCAGCGACAGCCGTCATGCAGTCGGTATCGCGTCCCATATTGACACCGGAGATGATCGCCTGCGTCAGATCACCCTTCACCATTCTGAAGATACAGACAGCTTTGGTGACGACCTCGTTTGCATAGCTGTGCGCATAGGGGAGACCGTGGCCGCTGTAAATGTCATCAAACGCAGCGCGCAACTCACGGAAATCGCTGCATCCCGCCGTCTTGTCGAGCCCACGCTGCAGCTCACGGACAACGCCGGCGTCCTGAACAAAACGCTCCGAGAAAGTACCGCAGACATCGAAGATCGCACCCAACACGCTATCCAT
>JAGHDT010000109.1 GCA_021159805.1 Anaerolineae bacterium | reverse complement strand
CTCCCATACTCCGCGCACGGTATGGGAGAGGGAACCGGAAGGATTACTTCGGAAACGCCCACTTCCGATCTGCTCTGCGGACCGAAGGCATTCTGATGCCCGGCATCTTGCCCGCTCTGCTCTTCGCGTCACATTCTCGTCCTGCATGTTGTACGCTAGCGAAGACGACATCTACTTCGCGAACACCCCAATCACCACGGGCACAGAGACCATCGAATCAATCTGGGCACCATCAACCATCCAGAACCCCGAGGAGGTGCCACCATCCAGATTGAGCGCCGTATCCACATCCAGATCCGAATCGGCAAGCCACACGGCCATCTGGCGTAAGCTCAAGTAACCGCGCGGTGCTATCAGCAGCAGGATCCGTCCGCTGCGATCCTGCGCCACTACCGTGCGTCGCGAAGGGGTGCCATCATCACCATCGGCCGGGAATCCCACCTCACCGCCGGGTCTCACGAGGACAGGAAAGCTCTGGATCGCATCCCTCAAGCCCTCAGCTGGATCATAGGGCCAGGCGCGCAGCCAGCGAACTGAGACCACATCCGCAGATGTCACAGCGAACATCCCGGCGTAGTCGCCATAGCCGACGCCGTAGCTCTCGCCATCGCTGATCGTCAACCCGGTCACGACCTCCTCAGATGTGAAGTAGCCACCGTTGACCACCAGCAGCGCACCTTGTTGCTGCGCCCAAGCACTGATCGGATAGCCGATCCCCGGCCTGTAGATCACGCGGAACATCACCTGGTTCGGATCCAGACGAGCCACAGTGACACGCTCGGTCGGGGGGCCCCCCGCAATGTCGATGCTGCGAACTTCCACGCCGGGTTGGACCGGCCGCCAGCCGGTATCAGGAGGCAGTGGCGTTCGCGTGGGTGCCGGGGTAAACGTCGGGGGCGCACTCCAAGTTGATGTGGGACGCGGCAGTGGCGTTGCCAAAGGTGGCAGCGTGCCACATGCCAGGGTCACAGCCAAGAGTAGCCCACAGACAATAGCGCGACAGGCTTGTTTTCTATACGCCTTCATCAGAGCTCCCGATTAAGCTGATCCCGCGGCTCAGCGAGCCCGATCGAGAGCAAAAACGCGATCAGATAGAAAATCGCCGCAGCCCCAAACAATACATTGAAGCCCGCCCAATCCACAATAAGCCCTCCCAGCAGACCCATAAACCGCGCCAACCCAAACAGGGTGTTAGTAAACGCCAGGTAAAGCGGGCGCTGCTCATCCGGGGCCACATCCAGGAGATAGTTGGTCAAGCCCATGGCCGACCCAGGACCAAACATGCCCGCAGCCAGGAAGACGAGCGCGAAGGCGTAGGTGAGCCAGGCAGTCGACGCCGGCGCAGCACTGTCGAGCCACCCAAACATCAATGCCAGAATGGGTGTAGCAGCACCCACCGCGGTGGTCGCGATGATCAGTTTCCGATTGCCCAACCCATCGCTGATCCGGCCCCAGAGGAGGTTGGAAAGAATGCCTCCCGCCGTGCGCACCCCAAGGTAGAGACCAAGAAGCCCCGCTGCGATCCCCAACTCCCGCTGGGCATAGACAACAAGAAACGGGCCAGCCCAACCTGCGGCGATCAGGGCCAACCGCACCCAGACATAGCGGCGGTAAACCACGTTCTCCTCCAGAGTCTGAAAACCCCGGCGGAACTGTGCGACAACCTGTCCCACCACGCCCTGCTGCGCGGTCGCGGGCAGCGGACTGGGGGGTTCCTTGATCAAGATCCACGACCAGGCCGTCAGCCCGTAGAAGATCGAGGCCAGCACAAACATCACGGCGACATTGAGCGGAAAGCGCAACCCACCGGGTTCTGACAACAGGAAACCGATGATAGCGCTTCCACCCAGCGCGACCAAGCCCCCCCAGAACATACGCTGGCCAAAGAACGCACCACGACGCCGTGGTGGGATGACCTTGCCGACAACATCCATAAAGGGAAGACTGGCCAAGCCGGTGCCCAGGCTAAAGAGCGTCAATGCAGCGAAGAAGGCCGCTATCAACCAGGGGCCAACAGGGACCAAAGCCACCAGCAGCGCGAAGATCAGCAACACTGCACAGCGGAAAATCGATATCGTGCGGTAGAGCGGGCGTTTGTAGGGCTGACGCTCAACATAGCCAGAGACCAGCATCTGCAGCAGGAATGAAGCGCCAAAGCGGAGAGGCCAGACAAAGCCGATGAGGAAATTGGAGGCACCGAGCTGGGACAAGAACCACGTCAACACCATCTCGGTATCGATGAAGATGTCACCGATTCGGAATAGCGCGCCGTTGATCAGGCCCAGAGTGAAGTTGCGCCGGCACTCTCGAGGGGTGAGAGGAGTGACTGCCTTCAAGTCAGCAAGCGGATCGGCGAGACCAAGAGCGCTGGCCTCGCCGACCTTGTCATCTACTACATCAACAGGTGGGACACCTTCAGTCATCCGCCGCCCACGCGATCTCGAGTTCGTGCAGTTTCGGCGCCGTGGGCATGCCGGTCTGAGCATCCCATCCCATCATAGCGTAGAACTCTGTCACCGCCGCATCCAGCTCCTCGGGCGTGATCGGTACCTCAGTCACACTGCCGCTGAGATGGTGCTGCGACGTCCGCTCGGGCAACTTGTCGCCGGCGCGGGTCCATCCGGAGCGCATGTTGAAGAGGCGCATCATTGTCACGTGACGCTCGCCGGTCTTCAGCAGTTCCCACAGGTTGGTCTCCCATCCGGTGATCGCATTGACGATCTCGACCTTCTGATTAGTCGTCCAGGGGATAAACATGCACATGCCCAGAGCATTATCCAGCCATTTGAGGTTGGCCATGACGGCATAGGCGTGCACCTTGGCCGGCGACATCTCCGTGGCCGGCACAGGCGTGTAGACGCCCAGCGTCTTCCACCCCGCGCCCACCTCCTCCACGGCGAGGCCCTCATCCCAGATATTGTGCATGTGATCGGCGCCGGTCGGTGAGACCACATAACCCAACGCCTGGCCGTGGCGCGAGCGACACTCGTGCATCGGGAAAGGCTGCCCGTGGGTGTTGAGCGTGAACTTCTCCGCACCACCGCCGATCTTGGCCGCGGCTGCGTCGGTCCCCTCGGCCAACAAGTCGCCCAGGCCCTCGCGGTCGGCGATCATCTGCGTCAGCGCGACCATGGCCTTGCCGTTTCCGAACTTCAGCTCCAGGCCGCCGGTGTCGTCGGTGGTGAGCAGACCATTCTCGAAACACTCCATCGCGAAGGAGACGGCCATGCCTGTAGCAATCGTATCGAGACCGTGGCCATTGCAGATCTCGTTGGCTTTTGCCACAGCCCGGAGATCGTCGACCCCGCAGTTGGAACCAAAAGCACCGATCGTCTCATACTCGGGGCCGCCATAGGCTGGATCCACCTGGAAATCGTCGTCATTCACCTCGACGACGCGCTTGCAGCGGATCGGACAGGCATAGCAGCCACCGCGATCGATCAAGATCGTGTCACGCAACGACTCACCGCTGATCGCCTCGTGGCCCTCAAACTGGCCATCCTGGAAGTTTCGTGTGGGGAGCTTACCCTCCGCGTGCAGGCCGTTGATCCCGCCCGGTGTGCCCAGTTCGTGCATCTCCCAGGCCTTCTCCTTCCAGTGCGTAACCATATATTTCGACAATGCCTGGACAGCTTTCTGATCGGCGACGGGCACCCTGGTCGTACCGCGAGCGACGACGGCCTTCAGGTTCTTGGAACCCATCACCGCGCCCATGCCCGTGCGGCCTGCAGCGTGCTTCAGATCATTTATCACAGCGGCGTAGCGCACCATCTTCTCGCCAGCGGGGCCGATCAACGCAAAACGCGCGGCTTTCTCGCCCAGTTCCTCCTTCACCGCCTCCTGGCACTCAGCTCCGGCCATGCCCCACAGGTGGTTCGCAGGCCGGAGTTCTGCCACGCCGTCCTTGATCCATAGGTACACCGGCGTCTTGGATTTCCCCTTGAACACCACGGCATCATAGCCGGCCCGCCGGAGTTCCGCACCAAAGTATCCACCGACATCGGCCTCGCCGTACCCCCCGTTAAGTGGCGACTTGCCGCCGACGGCACTGCGTCCCGCACCGGCGATGGGCACACCGGTGATCGCGCCACCGGCGAAGATCAGCAAGTTGTCCGGGCTGAGAGGATCCACATCAGCGCCGACCTCTTGAAGCAGATAGTAGGCGATAAGACCTGAACCACCGAGGTAGCGACGATAGAAAAGCTCATCGCGCTCCTCTACTTCCATCGACTGCGTCGTCAAATCGACCCTAAGAATCTTGCCCGTATAACCGTTCACATTCTCCTCCTTGCTGAGTGCTCACCATGCAATAACCGAGACACGCCAACTACGAAAGGGCTCACGACTGAGGAATCAACGCATCCCGGATAGGGACAACCCAAACGTCGTCATCGATAGTGTAACCACAAAACCGGCAGTTGACAACTGAGCCACACCTCACTATCATAT
>JAGHDT010000128.1 GCA_021159805.1 Anaerolineae bacterium | reverse complement strand
GACCATCTGATCCTCCCACCGGCGCAGATACGTGATCTGAGTGGGTTTCAGCGTGCCGAAGTTACACTTGGGACAACTATAGGTCATGACTCAGGCGCCCCCCCGACAATGGCAATACCCTTGCTCGCACCGATACGCGTGGCCCCGGCCTCAATCATTGCCATAGCTTCTGCGTAGTTGTGGATGCCACCGGCAGCCTTGACGCCCATGTCGGGGCCGACCGTCTTGCGCATCAGTGCAATGTCAGCAGCCGTTGCCCCGCCGGTGGAGAAACCGGTGGACGTCTTGACATAATCAGCGCCAGCCTCCTGGCAGAGCTTGCACGCGGTCACCTTCTCGTCATCCGTCAGCAGGGCCGTCTCCAATATGACCTTGAGAATCGCGCCCTGACCATGACACACAGCCGCCACAGCGGCGACGTCCTCACGCACTTCTGTCGTCTTGCCCGCCTTAAGCAACCCCACAGGAATCACCATATCGATCTCGGTCGCTCCTTTGGCCACGGCCAATTCCGTCTCGCAGACCTTGGACGCCGTGGATGTCGCGCCGAGGGGGAAGCCAACCACCGAGCAAACGGCCACATCACTGCCTGCGAGTTCCTTGGCTACCAGCGGCACAAAAACGGGGTTGACACAGACTGCCGCAAAATGATAGGCTACAGCCTCGCGGCAGACCTGCGCCACGGCATCAGGCGTGGCCTCAGGCTTCAACAGTGTATGGTCGATACAGCGTGCCAACTCTTGGCGATTCATCACATCTCCTCCAGTTCCGGGAAGCGATAGTGAGGCATCATGCCCCATTTCTCCGGCGGCCAATAACGAAAGACCGTCTTGCCCAAGATATTGTCTGCAGGCAGGGTCCCCCACACGTGAGAGTCGCTGGAGTTGTTGCGGTTGTCTCCCAGCACCAGGTACTCATCCGGCCCCAGAATGACATCCTCTTGATAGAGAGCCGGACCACTCACATAGGGCTCATTGAGGGCGACGCCATCGATCCAGACCCGCCCATCACGGACAACCATATGCTCACCAGGCAGACCAATCACACGCTTGATATAGGGAATCACGCTCCGGTGATCCGGAGGGTCCAACACCACGATGTCCCCACGCTGCGGCTCGTGCAACCAATAAGCCACCTTGCTCACGATCAGATACTGCCCTTCGTGCAAGGTTGGCTCCATACTGATTGACTGAACTTCGTACCTCCCGGTCAGCGTATTGACCAGCACAAAGATGATCGCCGCCAAGACCAGGGTCTCAACAATATCACGGATCCAGGCCCACGCTGCCCCTGCGCGCCTTGGTTCTTGTACAACCTCGGGACTGGCATGGACCTCGGCCGTCGAAATGCCGGAAGTGTTCACATTTTACACCACTATTGTTCAGATTCTAACTCAGGAAAAGTATAGTGAGGGATCTTGCCCCAAGACTCCGGTGGCCAGTACAAGAAAAAAGCCTTGCCAACAATATTCTCCTCCGGCAACAGACCCCAGGAATGTGAATCGCTCGAGTTGTTGCGGTTATCCCCAAACACAAGGTATTCCGCAGTGGCTACAACCCAGTTCCCGTCATAGTTCGGCGGCGCGCTGGTGTAGGGCTCATTCAGTGCGATACCATTCACCCAGACACGCTGATCACGCACCTCAACCAGATCTCCCGGCAAGCCGATGACGCGCTTGATATAGGGGATACCGCTGTCGCGGTTCGGCGGGTCCAAAACAACCACATCGCCGCGCTCGGGCGTCTGCAGCCAATAAGCAACCTTGCTCGCAATCAAGTATTGGCCATCGTGCAAGCTTGGTTCCATGCTCTGACCGTGGACCTGGTAACGTCCGGTAAGCATGTTTATCACAAGAAAGAGGATAGCAGCCAGGAGCAAAGTCTCCAGCGTATCCTGTAGCCAGGAGCGGAACCCAAAGGATCGACTGATCGAGGGCTCCTGATCATCCTCAGTCACCGCACCCGGTTCGAAAGCCTCTCCCGTCTGCTCGTTGATCAATATCCTACCTCCGATCACCCTGGGTTGGGATTATAGTTCATGTCGAGGTGAGGACAACCCCTGTCTCCAACACCGAATCGAAACTTATGGGACTCTCGCCTGCAGCCGTCCGGTACATACATCGCCGTGCCACAGTTTCGACGCGAAGGAAGCTCGATACAAAACACCCCCGTCAATGACGGGGGTGCGTGCGACGACCCACAGCATCCGAGCACCTTGGCCAGGCAATAACTGTGCAATCCAATCCAGCAGACGCCACGTTGGTCAGTGGGCTGCATTCACATCACAAGAGCCGCCGGGTAACTAAGCCTCGGACTCCGATGACTCAGCGGCTACGTCCTCAACAGGCTCTTCAGCAGACACGTCCTCTGTGGGCTGATCCTCTGCAGACACGTCCTCTGCGGGCTGATCCTCTGTGGACACGTCCTCCTCATCCTCCCACCCAATGATCCAGACAGCCAAGCCCGCTACCAGAATCGTCGCAATGATCAGCGCAGCCCACTGTCCGGGCAACAGCCCCACATCACGCGCCGACCACACCAAGATCGCAACCATACCGATCGCCAATACGATCCAGGATGTCCACTGCGGGTGCTCATTCACAAATCGCTTGATCTTTTCCATTCGCTCACTGCCTCCAAAATATCGCCAGTTTGGTTGCGGGATCACCACAGACCTGTGTACCCTTACATAGACCGTTGAACAGCGTCCTCTCGCAGAAGCTTGCTCATCACATTCCGCGCATCCAGGCCGCTCTCAGCTATGGCCTCGCGACTGGCCCTATGTAAGTCATCAACACACGTAAACTCGTAGCCCAAACCATGCCAGAATGCCACCAATTCGGGGCGGGAATCAGCGGGCAAGAAGAGCAACACGACCTCAGCCCGGAGATCAAGAGCCGCGGCCTCCATATGGCTCACCAGAGCACGGGCCACAGCCATCGGATCGGCCACAGACGAAGCGACCAAGGTGTCGGTGACACCCACAATCAGGTTCTCAACCTGCCAGCCCAATAGGCCGACCAACTCACCGGTATGCTCAACAACCACAAACCCGATCTGGCCAAAGCGCTCGATAACACTCGACCGCGTGACCTCAAGAGCAGAAGGTCTTCCTGACTGAGCAGCATTGACGAATTGGGCAATGGCCGCGGCATCCGACAGCCGCGCTCTCCGAACCTTGAATTCTGATGCCACATATCCTCCTGCACGGCACTGAACTCCGCCAGCATTATACCGGGCTTTGACGAATCCACAAAGTCCGCCTCCATAGCAGGTGCGTTCAGGAATGGGCAACCGACAAACTGACGGTCTGACGATGGGGCTTTCGCGGGCATACGCATCCATTCTGGAATGCTCCCTGGAGCAGGTGGTTATTTCCCAGGTGGATTGCTGGTATAATGGTCTCCTCGCGCTGAACTGTCGAACCCGGACTGCAGACAAACCAAATCGACAACACAGAGACAGGTGAGTGAGGGATGATGTCGTGCAAGAACTTATAGCTGGAGCACAGGAACTACGGATCTCACTGCGCGCGGAGCATCTGGACGCCCTACGCACCTACCAGCACCAGCTCATCGAATGGAACAAACGCTTCAACCTCACTGCCATCACCGATGAAACCGGTATCCAGATCCGCCACTTCTTGGACTCTCTCTCTTGTCTCCTCGCGCTGGAATCTGGAGAGAACTTCGCCGGCAAGCGCATCATTGATGTCGGCACCGGCGCTGGACTTCCAGGGATTCCACTCAAGATCGTATGCCCCGGAATGAAGCTGACGCTCCTGGAAGCAACCGCAAAGAAGACCCATTTTCTGCAGCACGTCGTCGACGAGCTGGGACTTGAGGACGTCACGATCATCCACGGGCGAGCCGAGGAGCTGGGCCACGACCCAACGCACCGCCAACAGTATGACTGGGCACTGGCGCGGGCGGTCGCCGACCTGCCCATTTTGATGGAGTATCTTCTCCCACTGCTGCAAGTCAGTGGGAGAGCGCTGGCTCAGAAGGGTGAGAGCGCACCGGCCGAAGCTCACCGCAGCGACTACGCGCTGAAGCAGTTAGGGGGCCAAATCCGGCGGCTAATCTCCGTGGACCTTCGTGGGATCAATGAGACCCGCTACCTGGTCTTGGTCGACAAGATCGCGGCAACCCCTGAGCGCTATCCGCGGCGACCGGGAATGCCCAGCAAGCGGCCGCTCATTTCAGAATGATGCGTCCGGCACCGTGACGGCCCTACAGTACAGTCACGGTACCCCACGGCCATCGTTGTCCGAGTAGAGCCACCGGTACGCGGCGAACTGCTCGCGGATCAACCGCACATAGAGCCGCGTCTCAGAGAAGTCAATCAGTTCCACGAAGAGATCCGGATCACCCTCCGCCATCTGCCACCACCGATACGAATTGCCCGGTCCGCCGTTGTACGCTGCCATCGCCGCAAACATATTCCCATCGATCGCGTCGCGCTGCTCCGCCAGATAGGTGACGCCGAAGCGCACGCTGACCATCGGGCGATAGAGATCCGCGGCCTCGTAGTTCGGCGGCCAGCCCAATGCCTGAGCAATGCCGGCACCAGTCGGGGGAATGACCTGCATCAGGCCACGCGCAGCAGCGAAAGATGTAGCAGGGCCTTCAAAAAGGCTCTCCTGGCGCAACAGGGCATAGACAAAGAGGGGCGCCAGATCTTCTGCGGCAGCCTCACGCTCCACCAGATCACTGTAATAGGTCGGGTAGACCAGACACCCGATGAACCGCGGCAGCGTGGTCAAATCCTCCGCCGGCGATAGGCGCCACAGGGTGGTGGCCGCAAGAATCGAGGAGCGATAGAGCCTGAGGTCACGGAACGCCAGCGCCAGCCGGTACTGCGCCAGTGGATCCTCAGCCGCAGCCTCACGCAGCTTCTCGAGTTCACTGCGGCCCTCATCAAAGTGCCCCACTCGAAGCAGCAAGACGCCCCGACGCCACCGAACGTCGTTCAGCACCGATGCCGGCAACGCGCCGACAGCTGCCTCGGGCGCCAGGTCAAGCCACTCAGTCAGCCACTTCTCTGCTTCCTCCTGTGCTTCAGGGGTATCGCAGGCGACCACCAACTCGACATCCTGAGGGAAAGGATCCTCACCGGCCATCAGGCTGGCAGCCTGCAGCCCGTAGAAATCCCATGGGGCCAACGCAGCCGCCTGGCTCAGCGCCTCGGTCGCGCTCAGGGCTTCCCCGGCGGCCAGATACGTCTTACCCATCCAGTACCATGCCGCTTGTGTACGTTCGGCATCAGGGTACCAGAGGATCAGATCCTGCCAAGCGGTCTGTGCATCCTCAACAGCACCCGCGCGGTAGCGTTCCACCCCAGCCCAAAAACGGGTCTCTGGCGCGCGTGAATCATCGGGATAGCGCTCAGCCAGCTCCACTAAGAGATCCGCAGCCTCCAGGCGTGCCCCGGTATGCCCCAAGTCTGCCACGGCCAGGGCCTTCCCGAACCACGCATCCGGAACCAGAGGGTCATCAGGATGCGTATCAATCAGCATCTCGAACTCGGCCAGGGCCAGTTCAGGACTGCCGGCCTCAAGATATGAGAGCCCGGCGAAATAATGCGCTTCACCATCGTGGTCCGGATCACCCATCACCACGCGTGCGAAGGCCAGCACGGCAGGGCCATACGCCTCGGCGTGATAGTCCACCACACCCCGCACCATATCGTCGACAGGCTGCCCGGCCTCCACCAGGGTGACCAACGCCTCGTACGCCTGATCCGTCTTCGGGTAAGCGACAACCAGCGCGAGCATCTGCTGGTAGGCCGAAGCCGTCTCCCCATAGAGCAGCGATGTCTCGGCCGCCTGGTACATAATGCGAGCACGATACTTCGGGATCTTGGCAATCGACAGGATCACATCGTAATACCCAATGGCACCTTCGTAGTCGCCGATGGCAGAGGCCGCGACAGCCATCTTCTCCAACAGCCAGACCTGCTCAGGCGCCGTCTCGGCGACCTCCAATGCGGCAGAGTAGACCTCGGTAGCACGCACATACTCACCGGCAGCAGCGTACGCATCTCCCATCCACTCATTGATGTACAGCAAGAGCATAGGCTCGGCCTGCAACGCAGCGGAATAGTGCAGTGTGGCAGAAATATGAGCGCCGGAGGCGCGCAGGGCATCTCCCAACAGGACCTGCGCATCGAAGGCGTTGAGCGAAGCGGCGCTGTCGCCCGACGCGCCGGTTGCGGGCGCGGTCAACATGTCAACAGCGGCCTCATAGGCACCTTGAGCAATATAGACCTTGGCCAGTCCCAAAGTCGCGTCGGCAGCCTGATCCTGCGTCGCCTCCAGATGCGTCAGTAACTGCTGATAGATCGTCGCCGCGCTATCCCAATCCCCAATGAAGGCCGCCCGATCAGCCGCTATGAGCACCTCAGCCGGCACCGGCGTCGGGGTAGGAGTCGCCGTCGGGGTCGGCGTCAGAGTTGCCGTTGCTGCTGGAGAGGGCGTCAATGTCGGCGTCTCGGTTGCTCGGCCAAGACCAGGAAAGATCTGCCCATCAGCACATCCGGCGAGGATAGCGGTCATCCCAAGCATCGCCAGCAAGCCTATCCAAGTACGCCTTATGCAAGTGTTCATACCAACAATTATCACGATTCCGAGCGCGGATGTCAATGGCGTGTTTTCGAAATAGACCTCATGTCTGCTCGCGCACGCCACGCAGCACGAAAATGTGACGCGAAGAAGGCCCTAAAGCCTGCAGCCAAGCCTTTAGGCCCGGGAGCGGAAGCTATTTTCGAAGTAGACACCATGTTCGCTGACGCACACCACGCAAGCATGAAGACACGACGCGAAGAACGGTCCAAAGCCTCGGTCCGAGCAGACTCGGGTTGAGATCCGGTGAAGGGCTTTGGGCCGGCAGAGGATGGTTTTCGGGGCCGCGCCTCTGGTTCCCTCTCCCATTCCGTCCGGGAGTATGGGAGATGAAATCCCCGTTTCAGGGGAGGGTTAGGGTGAGGGCTCTGCAGACTCATTTTCGAAGTAGGTAGAGGGCTCGGCGACCGTCTAGCGACAGTCCGTTCTCGGCCATTCGCCCCCATCTTGAAACACGCCCCACGCACACGCCCGTCTTGATGTTCTTGTGGATATGTCCTATCATGTAATGAGAAATGGACGATCCGCAGATTCCTCAAGGAGGGCGTGATGACTGATCTCTCGACAACCTATATGGGCCTTGCGCTGGAAAACCCAGTAGTGCCCTCAGCATCGCCGCTCTCTCGTGATCTGGACAACATCAAGAAGATGGAGGACGCCGGTGCTGGCGCCGTCACGCTCTATTCGCTCTTTGAGGAACAGATTGACCGCGAAGCCACGCTACTCGATGACATCCTGGAAGATCAGAAAGATCGCTACGCGGAGATGACCGATTTCTTCCCCGAACCGGACATGTTCCGCCGTAATGAAATCGACTATCCGGACCTGATTCGCAAAGCCAAGGCCGCCGTCGACATCCCCATCATCGCCAGTCTGAACGGCTACAGCGAAGGCGGATGGACCAGCTATGCCAAGGCGTTTGAGGACGCCGGCGCAGACGCTGTGGAGCTCAACATCTACTACGTTCCCACTTCCCATCGCCTGACAGGGTCTCAGGTGGAAGCGCTCTACTTCAACATACTGCACGACGTCAAAACACAGCTCTCTATCCCCGTGGCAATGAAGCTGAACCCCTACTTCAGTTCGCTGCCACACCTTGCCACCGTGCTCAGCCGTGGCGGCGCAGATGGCCTGGTGCTGTTCAACCGCTTCTACCAACCCGACTTGGACATCGAAAAGCTGTCCACACGGCGAGACCTCGTGTTGAGCACATCCGAGGAGATGCGACTGCCGTTGCGCTGGATCGGCATCCTCTACGGCAAGACTCCCGCTTCCTTGGCGCTGACATCAGGCATTCACACACCGGAGGACGTAGTCAAGGCCATGATGGCCGGCGCCGATATCGCCAATGTGTGCTCGGTCCTGCTGGAGAACGGAATTGACTACATCAAGGCCCTGACCAGGGGGGTCGACAGCTGGATGGTGCGGTACAACTACGAGTCTCTGGACCAGATCAAGGGACTGCTGAGCCACAAGAACACGCCGAACCCCGCCGCATTCGAGCGCGCCAACTACGTGCAGCTGATCGGCGCTCAGCGAATCTGACCACACGGACAGCAAGAGAAAGTCGATCAGGATCAGGTCTATGAGCAAATCCGCCTTCTACACAGCCAAAGGTGATCACGGTGATACAGGTCGGCTGGCAGGTACAGAGCGCATCGCCAAGAGCAGCGCTCTGATTGAAGCCATCGGCACCCTTGATGAAGCTACCTCGGCCATTGGGATGGCGCGCGCACTTTCACAGTCCGACCTTCTCCGCGCAGCGCTGGCCACCGTACAGCGGCACGTTAGCGGCATAATGTCACACCTATCAGCGGTGCCGGAAGCTCGCGATCAGTATGCGGGGGTTACGGATGAGGATCTCACGTGGTTGCAGGACCTGATCGCGGACATCGAGAAGCATCTGCCTCCCTTGAAGGGCTTCGTGCTGCCAGGTGATTCCCAGGCCGGCGCTGCACTTCACGTCGCGCGGACCATAGTGAGACGCGCAGAACGACGGCTGGTCGCCTTGGCGGATGGTGAGCCCCGCCTGGGCAAGGCCAACCTGGCCTATCTGAACCGTCTGTCGTCATTGATGTTCGTGGCGGCGCTCTACGAGAATAACACTCGCAGCACTCGGCCGGAGTTGGGCCGCAGGTTGTCGGGGTCCTGACGTACGGCAGCCAACCACTGGGACCTTGAGAGGAAAGCTTCCAGGTCCTACGCTCCAGCCCTACAGGGGGTAACGTGCTGCGCGAGCCACAGCGCAACGAGATCCCCGAGAGCATAGACGTGAAACTGGTCGTCGATGCTCTCGATCGGCCTGCCAGAAAAGATCACATCTGTCTTCTCGTAGTGAGGAACACAGCGATGACCAATGCTGAGTGCGCCGCCACGTCTGGATAGCCAGATCAATGTCTGTGCGACTGGCAAACCTGGCTGCAGTTCTGGCTGGCATATACCCACCTGGTCAGCCTCCAGCTGGGCGAGAACTGCCAACGCGCACTTCGGAATGCTTGCCCTCTCAGTACTGTATGCTATCTTTCATCGAGTCTGCCGCCCGTTGGGTGACAGACTCGATAGATGGTAGCCGTGGAGGCAAGCATTGGACACCCCGCTTATTGTGGTCACAAACGATGACGGCATCTGGTCCGCCGGTCTACGTGCTGCGGTAGAGGCACTCACCCCCTTGGGGGAACTGCTGATCGCGGCGCCGGATCGCCAATGGTCAGGCGCGGGCCGCTCTATGCCGGTAACCGTCACCAGTCAGCATGCTGAGGTTAGCTATGTTCTTCAGAATAGCCGCCGGATTAGAGCCTACCAACTGGACGCGACTCCGGCGCTATGCGTCATCCACGCCATGCTGCACCTGGCGGATCGTCGTCCTGCACTGGTGGTTGCAGGCATCAACTTCGGGGAGAACATCAGCACCGAAGTGACAATCTCCGGCACAGTCGGCGCGGCGCTTGAAGCCGCTACCTTTCACGTGCCGACGCTGGCGGTCTCGGTTGAGATGGCGATTGAGAATCACCTATCCGGCGATGATGAGGAGGACTACAGCGCTGCGAAGGCTTTCACACATCGCTTTGCCAACCGCCTTCTGAGCGAGAAAATGCCGTTCGATGCGGATGTGCTCTCCATCAACCTTCCACGCACGGCTACTGCAGACACCCCGTGGGAACTGACCCGGCTGTCGCGGCATAGATACTTCGTGCCTACCCCCGCGGATCGAGCTAGTGGCAATCCTCGACCGGGGTACCGCGTGATGGACAGCCCAGAAAAGGCGGAGATCGGCTCGGACATCTGGTGTCTCCACCACCTGCATCGCGTATCGGTGACACCGATCTCCCTTGACCTCACCTCGCGCGTCGACTTTGGGGCGTTAGAGGAACGCTTACGCCGTAGCTGAGACGCATCAAGGGTAGCCTTCATCTCGGAGGCCGGAGCCAGATAGGAATCTACACAGCCTGAAGGTCACGAACGCAACTCAGGCTGAGCAACATACGGCCGGTTGACCCAGCAGCGCCTTCTCGCTTAGTGACTTACCCCACCCTGAAACGCGCCCCGCGTCAATATGACCTTGACAGAAACCAAGCGGCACCCTACACTTGAATCAGATTGGTAACCTTATGAAATATCAAACGGAGATCCTACGTTTCAAGGAAGGGGCTCGCAGTCGCCCTCCCTCACCAGAAGCCACGGTAGCAGCCGCTCAGCCGAATCTCTTGTCGGGCGCTGGTAACCAGATTGCGGTACTGGTAGATCTCACGCCACAACTCCCGTATCGAAGCCGGGAGATCCGAAGCCTGGTGGTGAAGACCTACTGGAACTCGTCCGGCAGCATCGTGGCTCGGCTACGTCGCGCCCTGGCAGCAGCCAATCGCCACCTGATCTCCTTCAACTACAAAGCCCCGTCAGGCAACAAATGCGCCGGCAGCATTACGTGCGCGGTCTTCTCAGACAGCGAACTCTTCCTGGGTCAGGTCGGGGCTGCCTATGCCTACGTCAGTCACCCACCGGCCCTCCAGCAAGTGCATCCGGGCGACCCGAGCTTTGAGATCTTCCCCAGGCGCGACCGGCTGCTCATCCCATTGGGCGGCACCGTCCCACCGGTTATACACATCAGCTATACAGTGATGGTCCCTGGCAGCGTTGCATGTATCGCCACCACGCGGATTGCAGAAGCGCTGCCACGGGAGACGTGGCAGCGGACGCTGGCCCTGGGAAAGCTGGGACCCATCGCCAATGAACTGAGCCGGACGTTCGCCTCACTCAAGATCTCAGGCAGTGCGATTCTATCCAGCGCAGAGTCATCACCGATGTCGCGCCCTGCGCCGTGGGCGCAACCACGCCCCAGCCAGGGACCAGCCCCGATAACACGTCGACAACCCACAACCAGAGCCGCATCGCTGACGCCGATTCCGCCGGCCAGACGGCAAAGCCGAGAGACAACACAAGAGACGCCCCAGACGCCGGAGGCGCCCCTACCCATGGAATCGGCGGCCACATCCGCGAGTGTGCCCACATCTGTGGATGTGGCCGAGACCCCGATCGTCGGGATATCTCAGCCGGAGACAACACCACGCGCGATGCCCCTCTCACAGAAGCCCGCGACCCAGCAGGCGTACCAGGCACCGGACACCGAGACAACTGTGCCACAGCAACCGACCCAAGCGCCGCGGCCCACAGTTGAGCGGCCGTGGCCGTTGAGGCCGCAGCTGAACCTATCCCTGGACCCGCTACGCCACTGGTTCACCGACATCGGAGAAAGCTGGCGGCAGCACCGTGAAACGCGTAAGATAGAGAGTACCGATCGCTTCACCACAGCAGAGCAGGCGCGTCTCCGCCATGCACTGCGAACACTGCTGCCAGGCAAGGTCGACAGCGAGAAAGCACCCAAGACGCGCACGCCCCCACCAGAACGACAGTCGGTGATGGCAGGGCTGGCGTTGGGCTTTCTCATTGTCGTCTTCCTGATCACACTGACCAAGGTTCTCCAACTTGGCGGTCCCTTGCGAGCTGAAGAGCTATTGGCCGAAGCCGAGGCAATGCGAGAGCAGGCTTACAGCAGCCAGAAGTCCGACGATTGGTACGCGTTGCTCAGCGCGGCCTCGCAGATTGTGCGCCTCGACCCGCAGAACCCCGACGCGCTCGCGCTCAAGCTTGAAGCTCAGCAAGCGGTCGACGCGCTGGAACATGCTGCCATGCTCAGCGTCACGCCACTCCTAGAGCTCGGCACCGCGCCACGGCCACGGCATATGCTGGTGGTGGGTGGCTGGGCATACGTACTCAACACAGCGACCGATGCTGTGATGGCCTATCCTGTGAGCGAAGATGGCCGATCATCGACGGCGGAAAGCTCCACCACCATCCTAAGGCGTGGCCAAACCTATCTTGGCGAAGTCGTCAACCATCTAGTCGACTTCGGCTGGATCACGCCTTGCGCCAACTACCCCGACGGTGCCATATTCATCTACAGCGACGGAGGCTCCGTCTTCATCTACGAGCCCGATCTGGGGCCCGGCAGCATCTCGGTGCAACATATCGAGGGAGACCTGGAGCCCGGCAATATCACGCTGATGGCGACCTTCGGAGAGAAGTTCTACCTTGTCCACAGGCAACTCAACCAGATCCTGATGTACGAACCGGTCAATGGCATCTACAGAAGTCCTCGTGGATACTTTGCAGATGGGGCGGCGCCCGACCTACAGCTGGCTCTGGATATCGCCATCGACGGCCGAGTCTATCTCCTCATGGGCGACGGGTCAATACAGAGCTACTTCGCCGGGTCCTACGATCCATCCTTCGAGATGAGTGGCCTCCCCGATTCGGATTTCAAGCCATTGGTGATGGACATCGGTCTCAATGTCGACGATGGCCTCATCTATTTGGCGGAGACCCAGAGGGAACGCATTATCGTCTTGGATAAACGCGGCGAGTTTGTACGCCAATACCAGCTGCCAAAGGGGGAGCTGCGGCACATCGAATCTATCACCGTGGCCCAACAGACCCAAGTGATCTATCTCATTGCCCAGAACCGGCTCTACGCAGCGCCGCTGCCCAGCTTCGAGGTACAGCCGGCAGAGCAGCCGTGAGCTCTAGATCTATGCGGGAGACGCTGCGCACCTTCATTGCGGTACCCCTCTCCAAGGCCATCACCCAGGAATTGGACAAGCTTCAGCGCAGATTGATGCGGGCCTGCCCGGCACACACCGTGCGCTGGGTTCCTGCGGAGAACATCCACCTGACCATGCACTTTCTTGGGGACATCTTACCCGAACGGGTCGGGCCAATCAAGGAAGCCCTCACTGCCGTGGCTCGCAACGTGCCGCCCTTCTCTTTCAGCGCCGGCCAGCTTGGGGCGTTCCCCAACACGAGCCGCCCCCGGGTCATATGGGTGGGAGTCTCAGACACAGCGTCCTGGCTGGCGCTGCTCCACGAGGCTGTGAACGAGAGCATGGAACAACTTGGCTATAAACGCGAGGCGCGGCGGTTCTCACCCCATCTCACACTAGGCCGGATACAACGAAAGGCCAGCCAAGAGGACGTTCGCAACGTGGGGAAAGCACTATCGGCAACCCAGATCGGCACACTGGGGATCGTGACGGTGGAAACCCTGATCTTCTTCCAGAGCATACTCAGGCCAACCGGGGCGGAGTATGCTCCCCTGGCCACATTCAAACTGGGGAAAGCCTGGACATGATCAAGTACGCTGCTCTCGAACAACCCTACATCACCGCACGATAGGCGGCCAACGTCTTCTCGGCCGTAGCGCGCCAGCTGAACCTCTGGGCTTGCCTGATTCCAGCCTCACGGTAGTGAGTCCGTAGATCGGGATCATCCAGCAAACGCCGGCAGGCTTCCGCAATCGTGCTCGGATCGTCCGGGTCGATCAACAACCCGGCGTCGCCCACCACCTCTGGCAGGCTAGCCCGGTCCGCAACCACTACAGGAGTGCCACACTGCATAGCCTCCAGGGCCGGAAAACCAAAGCCCTCATAGAAAGAGGGCATCACCAACACCGAAGCACCGTTATACAGCGCCACCAACTCATCCATCCCGGGGGCCTCGATAAAGCGCACGCAGGACTGCAGCTCCAAGCTCTGGATCTTGGTGTAGATCTCGCCATACAGCCATCCCGGACGCCCCGCAATGGCCAGCATCGGGCACACCCCGTCACCCCGCAGCACCGCCAGTGCATCCAGTAACCCCGGCAGATTCTTGCGCGGTTCCCAGACACCCACAAAGAGCAGGTATCCCGGGCCCAACTCATAGCGCTCAAGGACCGGGGTCACCTTGGCGTCCGCTACAGGCTTGAATCGCTCGTCTGCAGCCAGATGCACGACGGTGACGCGCTTCGGTGAAACGTGCAGGAGATCCACTAAGTCTTGCTGCGTCGCATATGAATCCACAAGGATGCCATCGGCGCGCATCACGGCCCACGAGATCTGGCGATTGTAGAAACGCCTTGCCTCAGCGGTCAGATAGTCCGGGTAGTGCAGAAAGTTGAGATCGTGGACAGTCACAACCAGGCGGCGTGCGCCCCAGACCGGAGGGATGAAATCGGTACTGTGCAGAATGTCCAGTCGCGAAGTCAGGAGCTCGGCCCCAAGGGACCACTTCTCCAGAGGATGATGCGGCGGTGTCCAAACCGCCTTCGCGCGCGCACCGGGCAGCGTCAGCGGATCCCGCTCTCTACGGTGCGCGATGAGGGTCAATTGCTCAGGTGAGATAACCTCGGTCAATGCCCGGGCAAGGCGCCGCGCATAGCGGGAGATCCCACCCGGGGCATACGCGTGCAGACGAAGGTCAATGCCGATTCTCATAGACGCCACAACATTTACCTCAACGAGCGCAGCCGCCCGCGCCTTGCCTTCTCCAGTCCCCGGGGCCACCCGCCGGCTAAGCCTACGACATAGAGATTTGTAGTTGTCGCTCGTGTCCCGTGCCAATTGTCGCTTGACACGAGCTTACCTGGATTCATGACAAAGGGCAAATGGGCGCGGTTCTTATTGGGAACGAATGCCCAAGAAAGGTCACTTCCAGACCTTCCGAACGGCCCTTGCCCATTCTGAAAACCACCTTCCCAGTTTTGACCCGCGTGTCGCTGACAAGTCCAGCCCAGGCCTGGTCCAACACTACAGCAGCGTCTACGGAGCAAGCCAAATGCGACAGTCCCACTAATGGAACAGATTGCATTTCTCCTCGCGCACACTACGCAGCATGAAAATGCTGTCGCGAGCTTGCAGATCTCATGTAGATCGGGCTCCCCTTCGAGGACAAGCTGTCGTGCCCGACCCTCTGCTCGACAGTACAAGGTGCTGTTTTCGAAGCGGAGGCCACGTGCGCACACGCACACCACGCAGTATGAAAACGCAACGCGAAGAACGGCCCAAAGCCGCGATCGAGACTAGGTGAAGGGCTTTGGGCCGGCAGAGGATGGTTTTCGGGGCCGCACCTCTGGTTCCCTCTCCCATTCCGTCCGCGGAATATGGGAGAGGGTTAGAGTGAGGGCTCTGCGGGATCTATCTTCGAAGTAGACACCAGGTCCGCCAGCGGACACCACGCAGTATGAAAACGCAGCGCGAAGAATGGCCCAAAGCCACGGTCGAGACCAGGCGAAGGGCTTTGGGCCGGCAGAACGCGTCGCAGAAGGCTACTTTCGAAGTAGACGCCATGTCGGCAATCGGACGCCACGCAAGCATGAGAATGTGACGCAAAGAAGGCCCTAAGGCCTGCAGCCAAGCCTTTAGGCCCGGGAGCGGAAGCTATTTTCAAAGTAGTGTTGCTTCCCTTCAAGAAATGCGCAGGGCGTCTCGAACAGACCTCCGGCGTGGTCCAGCGAGAGCCAGATCTCCGCCTTCCGCGCTTGACCGCTCTGGGATTCCATCGCCAATCCCCCGTATGGTGGACACAGTGCTACTGGTGTCACCTTTCCCCACATCGCCCATGTGTTATCATGCTGGAGGAGGTGGCATGGCAAATCAGTACATCATCCATTACGCGGAGCTAGGGCTCAAAGGTCACAACCGCATCAACTTTGAGCGCCGGCTCGTCAGCAATATTGGTACAGCGCTTAGCGATCTTGGCGATTTCAAGGTTCGCCGGTTTCACAGTTACATTATGGTCGCAGCGCCCGACGAGGCGCCCACATCCGAGATTGAGCACCGCCTGAGCCGCATTCCCGGGATTGCCTACTTTGCGCCCACAACTGTGACGCCGTTGGATATGGCGGCCATGACTGAGGCTGCGCTCGACCTGGCAAAGGATACAATCGCACCGGATATGAGCTTCCGCGTGCGGACCACGCGGGGCAACAAGCAGTTCCCCATCAAATCCACCGACGTTGACCGGCAGATCGGCGGGGAGGTACAGGACCTGACACTGGCTCGGGTCGACCTGAGCAATCCGGACCTGACACTGTCGATCCAGATCTATGACAAGGCCTATCTGTTTGCCCAACGCATACGTGGACTGGGCGGGCTGCCGCTTGGTTCCAGCGGACGGGTGATGGCGCTCTTCTCCGGAGGGATAGACTCACCGGTAGCCGCGCACCTGATGATGAAGCGTGGCTGCGCCGTCGACTTTGTACATTTCCATCTTCTGCGTGGACCGGAGCAGATCCGCAATGCCAAGATCGTGACGATGGCCCGGCAAGTGCTGAGCCCCCATCGCACGCCCAGCAGGCTCTATATGGTGTCCGCAGCCCCATTCGAGGTCGCGATGGCGCTCCTAGACTCCAGAGTCGCCACCGTGGTCTTCCGCCGCTTCATTATGCGCGCTGCGGACAAACTGGCTCGTCACCGGCGGGCCCAGGCGTTGATCACGGGGGAAAGCGTGGGGCAGGTGGCCTCGCAGACGCTTAAGAACATCAACCTCATCGCCCAAGCCACAGATCTGCCGATCCTCCGCCCCTTGATCGCGATGGACAAGCTGGAGATCATCTCCCTGGCCAAAAAGATCGAGACCTACGAACTCTCGATTCAACCATACAAGGACCCGTGCTCCCTGCACGCACGCAGACCCGCCACCTGGGCGCAGCTTAAGGATGTGCTCGCCGTGGAGGAGGCTATTGACGTAGACGCTCTCGTGGAAGAGACACTCGCCAATCATGTGGAGGAGATCAGGATCGTCTTCGACGAAGCACCCAGAGTCTTTCGCCAGTAGTGGGTTCTGCTATACTACGCAGCGGCACGGACATCTTCGAGAGATCGGCAGAACGCATCCGCGGCACGAACCCGAGTGCACAGAGGCACAAGTACACATCCGGCACATCACCAACCAGAGTGGAGGTCTACCTAACGCATGGACGCACGCACCTTCATCGCCAAGTTGGATGCAGCATCTGAGCTGCAGCATATCACAACTGCCGTCTCGCCCACATTCGAGGTCGCACGGCTGATCGCGCAGCACGATGGCCAACCCGTGCTCTTCGAGAATCTGACCGGCTTCCCGGGATGGCGTCTGGCAGCAGGCTATATCGCACAACGCGCGCACTTCGGCCGTGCGATAGGCTGCACCATTGGGGAGCTGATCTCAAAGATGAGCAACGCCGTGGCACATCCGGCGTCACCTCCCAAGATAAGCGAAGCCCCCTGCCAGCAGGTCGTGATCGGCGATGTGGATCTGACCCGCATTCCCATTCCACGCTACCATCCGCTCGATGGCGGCCCCTACATCACCGCCGGCGTCGCCGTGATCTACGACCCTGATTATGGACGCAACCTCTCCTTCCACCGGCTGATGCAGATCGGCAAAGATCGTCTGGTCGGCCGGATTGTCGAACAGCGTGGCACCCACACCGCGTGGGGAAAGACCGATGACGGACTGCCGATGGCGGTGTGCATCGGACTGCCCCCACACGTGCTACTGGCTGCGGCGATGTCGCCCCCAAAAGGGGTGGACGAAATGGCCGTGGCGCATGCGCTAGCGCCGACGCCCACAGTACGGGCCAAGACCTTGCCGCTGGATATCCCGGCCGAGGCCGAGCTGGTCCTGGAAGGATATCTGACACACGAGCTCGCCACCGAGGGACCGTTCCCGGATCTGACAGGGACGATGGATGGCACTCGCAAGCAACCGATCTTTCACGTCACCACCATCACACACCGGAAGGATCCGATCTTCCACGCGCTGCTGCCCGCCGGTCTGGAGCACAAGAACCTCATGGGGATACCTCGTGAACCCACAATCTACGCTGAGGTGAGCAAAATTGTCAAGTGCACCGGTGTGCGGATCACACCGGCCGGCTGCTCGTGGCTCCACGCCGCGGTGCAGATCATACCTCAGGGCCCTGAGGACGCACGGCGAGCCATCGAGGCGGCCTTTCGCGGCCACACCTCGCTCAAACACGTCGTGGTGGTGGATACCGATGTCGACATACACAATCCCGCCGACATCGAGTGGGCCATCGCAACCCGCTTCCAGGCAGATCGCGATCTGATGATCCTTGAGGACCAACCCAGCTCAAGCCTGGATCCCAGTGCACGCCAGATTCCCGGACAGAAAGCACGCACGACGAAGATGGGACTGGATGCCACGATCCCGTGGAGGGCAGCCAGAGAGGGCTACCTGCGGGTTCGCTATGACACCCCAAGTGACTGAGGAGGGTCAGATGAAGTTCGTGAACACACTCAATCGCGTCGTAATTGTGACCGTGTGCCTTGCATCGATCGCGGCCCTGACCGCGCTTTTCCTCCTGCCGCAGATTGTGCTCATCGCCGCAGGCCAATGGATGCTGGACTGGGGTAGCTACATTCAGGGCATCGATCCCTGGGTACGTCTCGGCACCGGCGTAGCTATCGCCGTCGTCGTAGATATCGCTCTGGCCATCGTCATCATCTTGGAGGTCCGCCGCCCTCGCAGCCGTTTCCTGCGCGTTCAGCAAGTCGCGGGCGGTATGGCGAACATCAGCACTGACAGCGTCGTAGAGCTCCTGCAGCATCGGCTGGAGCCGCTGCCGGGCATTATCAGAGCCACGCCCAAGATCAGAGCCAAGGGCAACCGTGTAACAGCCTGGGTCGATGCGGGGGTTGCGCGCGGCACCAACGTGCCACAGACCGCGAATCAACTGATCGAAGTCATTCAGTCGGTGCTCACCGAAGAACTGGGGCTGCTGATTGCCGGGCATCCTGAGGTGCAGGTAACTGTGGTCCAGCCAACGGGCTCTGCGCCAACGGGCTCTGCGCCCGCGCCCTCCGTCCAGTCCGTCGAGCCACCGGCGGATGATGCGGCAGAGCCGGCAGCATTGAATTGGAGTAGCAATGGGG
>JAGHDT010000582.1 GCA_021159805.1 Anaerolineae bacterium | reverse complement strand
TGGTCTTGCCTGGGATGCTCAGCTTGTTCATCAACTCGAGTTGGTTCATTGTGTTAGGCCTCCGAGGGATAGGTTCTTGCTGTGCGTATTCTACTCGGGACGCAGCGATTATCAAGAATTCGATGTCAACGGGTGCGCTCGAGAATGGGGCAAGCCCCGAAGCAGAGAGAATCCGCTGGGCCCGCGAGCGCGGCATAGGCCATTCCCGAAGGTACCTGGGCACTCCTGGTCCGCGTACCGCCACGACGCCAGGTACCGACTGAACAGGAGCTGCCAAGGCGTTCCCTAAAACTCAATCTCCGCGATCTGCTCAAGATCGAAGTCAAAGTCATCGGGATCAAGATCGAAGTCCAACTCCGCGTCGGCGTCATCTATGTTGCCTGCCCGATCCCCGCGACCGCAGTAGGACCGGTAAGCACAGTACTTGCAGCTCTTCTCGTCCTCGGCCAGCGCGAAGTCACCCTCGCCACAAGCGGCGATCATCTCAACCTGGCTCCCCAGATATTCATCATCCAGCGCGTATTGTGAGGCGCTGTATGGCAGGCGCACCGTCTGATCTGGAAATCCCGGGTACCAATAGACCATCTCCACCTGACGTGGCTGGACGGGCACCCGACCATTGAGAAGGGCACCCGCCTGGACCAGGACGTAGGGATAGACCCGCGTTTGGAGCCTCCGCCTGAGCCACGGCACAGTGGGTGGCCGATGGGAAGTCTTCCAGTCCAGGATCACGGCCTGCTTTCGAGGCACGACGATCACAACATCGTACTTGGCCACGAGCCGATACCCGGCCACCCGCCCCACCAACGACAGCTCGCTGCGCACCTTGGCCGCGCTGTCATCACCGCCGTAGTGCGCCACAGGGTCGTGAGAAAGGAAACTCAGCCACCAGTTCTGGAGCTCCGGGTCACGGATACAGCGTGTGATCCGTTCTTCCGGTACCCCCAGCAAATATCGCTGCACCAGCCTGTGGAACTCGGTACCCAGCCGCATGCGGCGCTCATGCTCCTCGATGGGTTCGGCAGGCACCGCTGGCCACCGCAGCCCCATCAGATACCGCAGCTGGAATCGCCGAGGACACGCCACGAAATCCTGAAGACTCGCCTGGCTGAACTGGAAATCAGCGGGCAGCACCATCATGTAGCCTCCCACCACGTCTGCAAGGCAATGAAGGGCACGGATGGCTGTGCACTGCCACGACGGCCCTTGTTCCACGTCACACTCAATGCCTTCTTGGCACGTGTGATGCCAACGTAGAAAAGACGCAAGCGCTCGGAGCCATAGTCCAGGCGCGCGTCCAATGTCGGCGTGCCCTCATCGTAGTCAAAGATATCCGGATTGGCTTTCAACGCCTTCAGTTGCGCCAGAGCCTCAGCCTCCAAATTCAGACGATCCCGAATGAACCACGACTCGGAGATGAACTGATCCTGCGGCAGCGCAGAGGGGAAGTTATAGTCATTCACGGACATCAGATAAACCTTATCCCACTCCAACCCCTTGGATCGGTGCATCGTCGTCACGACGATCTTGCCGTGGTAAGCCTCAGGGTCGAATCCCAGATCAGCGTCGGCGAATCCCATGAAACGTCGCTCGTTACGAGCGACCACCGCCAACTCCTCCGTCAGCTCAGGAAGCCGCCAATCGGGATTCGCTTCCGCGGTCTGCCGCAGCACCAGCGCCAACTTGTGAGCGATGGCCAGATCGGCTGCTTCGTCAAAGAGATCCTGGGCCAGCGTCAGGACGACCTGGTCGATCGGCAGGATCGTCGTGCCCTGCCAACGACGCACCAACTCACGAAACTCGATGAGGTGGTCGCCCAGATCGGGCGACCACACTGGGTCCCCCGCCAGATCCTCCAGCCAGTCCCGCCCCAACCGAGGCCAGATGAAGTCCTCCACACGCTGGCACTTCGAAATGAGATTCGCTACCGAAGCCATCTGGTCCTTCGCCTCCGCGTCTTTGCGATCCTCACGCCGCCAGACGCGGTAAACGGTGCTGAGCCGCTTTGCCGAAGTCGGATCCGCCAGGTAACTCACGACGTTGCCGAGAACGCCGGCAGCTTCGCGGGTGGAGGGCGTACTGCGCAGCAGTTCAATGTAGGGCGCTTCCAGCTCCTTGAGCTTGTTCGCCACTTCGAACCCGCGGTTGTTGCGCGGGACGAGGATGGCGACAGTCCCCTCCGGGTGCTCCGCCACCCACCTACTGGCCGACTCTGCCACGGCCGCGATCTCGGCCTCAGGCGCGAACCCCTTCGCCACAAAACGAATGTGGGTGGGATCATCCTCGGGGTTCGGCTGAGGATCGCCGGGCGGCGTCGGTTCGATGGTCGGTGGCCCCAGCGCACTCCGCAGCGCGGGCACAGGATGCTCAGCCATCGTCCAATCGATGAGGGCGTTGGCCAGATCGATCACGCTCTGCATCGAGCGCCCCGAGTTCGGCAGATCCTGCGCTCGGACGCCCTCCTCCTTCAGAAACCTACGCAAGAACTTGGGGCTCGCCGTCGTGAACGTCTCGTAGATCGCCTGGTTGGGATCCCCGACGCGCACCCAACTGCCGTCTTGCCCAACCAACTTCCGCAGAATCAGCTCCTGCAGACGACTGCTGTCCTGCGCTTCATCCTCCAGGATGTAGGGCCAGCGGTGCCGCAGCCGGCGCAGGAATGCCGGATCCAGCCGTATCGCCTGCAGGGCAAGGCGAATCAGGTCATCGAAGTCGACGACGCCCCGGTAGGCCAGCGCCCGCTGATAGTCTGCGTAGACAGCGTGGCCCATCTCCAACAGGGGCAGCTCGTCAGGGAAATCATCCAGCAGGTAACGCAGCTCCGGTGGGGTGAGCTGTAGATCCTTGGACTGCTTGATGATCGCGGTCGCTATCCTGACCACCAAGTCGGGCCAACGACTCCGGCGCAGTTGCTCCGTCCTCCAGGGCTCAAATTCTCGCGAGAGGAAGAGATCAGCAGTATCCGGGTTGGCCTGCGACCAGGCCCGCACTGCGTCGCTCAGTATGTCGCGAGATGCGCGCTCATCGATGATACTGAAGTCATCCGATAGCCCGACCAGGCCGGGCCGTTCACGGACGATGTCGTGAGCAAGGCCGTGGAGCGTGCGCACACGATAGCCGACCCCGGGCAGGAGACCGCGCTCTTGCACGAATCTTCCTACCCGGCTCGAAAAGTTGCGCACGGCGGAATTGACCAAAGTGACGATCAAGACCTCTTGGTCATCCTCAAGATTGTCCTCGGCAACCAGCTTCGCCGCAAGCGCCGAAAGCGTCCAGGTCTTGCCGCTTCCAGGCACAGCAGAGACACCCATGCGCCCCTCGATAAAGGAGAGCACACCTAGCTGCTTGGGTCTGGCCTGAAAACTGGTTGCCATGGACTTTCCTATAGCTCGACGTCAGCGCGGACCGTGCCGGCTCGCTCGTGACGAGCGACCAACTTCACAGTGCCTCCCTTCGGCGCGCGCACAACCCATTCGACCTTGATGCGATCGACGGTCTCATCCTCATCTTCCGGGAATGCTCCCTTATAGGCGCGACCCTCAAGCTGGCCCAGCTCTTCCCGGGGCTCACCGGCCTCCAACGTGGCGCCCTCCGGTAGTTGAATCTCGCAGACCAGACCGCGGATGACCTTCTTCTCCACAGCCTTCTTGGTCACATAGGAGGGTAGCCACCCCGTGTTCTGAACCACCAGCCGAATGCGATAGGTCCCCTGGCCCAGCTCCTTGGCGGTCGCCTCTATCAGCTCCAGCTTCGGGGATATCAGTGCCGACCAGATCAGCCACTTGGGGAAGCGCGCGATCTCCCGCTCCAGGAATTGCTTGGGCGGGTTACGCCAGGCGTAGACTTGGTCCCAGCCGCCCAGCTCGATGGGCCCCAACTCCGGATGCTCGTAGGGATACCAGTCGATGTACCCTTTACCCTCAAGGACCTCGTCGCTCCACTTGAGCATCTTCAGATCGTCCTCAAAGGGGTGTTCCCGATACCAGTCGATGAACTTGTACTCCTCAATACCCGCTTCACGCTGCGGGCTCCAGATCTCAATCGTCCACGCAAACGCCCCCATCTGCTCATAGACCCAGGTGTCGAAGCCGCCGGTCGTGATCTGCTTGGGGTGGTAGCGGAAATCGTGGTAGACCGAGATGTTTGGGTATCCGGTGAATTCGGTGCCCTTTGCTCCGATCTTCTCGAAGGTCCACAGATCCTCCGCCGGGAACTCCGAGTCGGCGCGGTCATCATACGGGCGCAGGATCACGCCGCTGTACGTATGCAACGCCACACCGCCGGTGATGTTGGGATGGCCGGCGATAAACGCCGCCAAAGCCCGCACCTCGGACTCAGACGTCGGGTAAGGTCCGGCACCTCGCTGCTTGAATTCCTGGCGCCAGTTCTCCGGGAAGTTGCGGTTGAGGTCGAGGCGCTCTTTCTTGGGCTGGATCTTGATCGAGACGCCGTCGTAGTTCTCGACGTGGCCTTCCGGCAGCAAACGGTAATACCGGCCACCGGTCTCCGCAGGATCCCGTCGCACCATCAGCCTGGGTTCCTCGGGGCAGATCTTCCACGCACCGTTCGGATCAGCCACACGCATAGTGAGCATACGACCATCGCCATCGATGTCCTCGACCACCAGACCGCCGATGGGCTCCTCATCATACGGATAGGGGCGGGTGCTGGAGCGGATGTAGCGTGGCTTGTCGGCCAATGC
>JAGHDT010000104.1 GCA_021159805.1 Anaerolineae bacterium | reverse complement strand
CTGGCGGAGTATCGGGCGCAATACGAACAGCTGCAGGATGACAAGGCTCCGCGCGCCGAGATTCGTACCGCCGAGTGCGCCGTCTTCGGCGCGGAAGGAACGCTTGCCCTGGCCCAGGCCGAGGCACGCGGCGAACTCGATGCCAGGCTTCGCGACTATCGCTCTGCCGAAGTCCAGGCGCTGCAAATCAGCGACGTCTGCCTGATCGGACTGCAGGGCGAGTGCTTTGTGGAGTACGCATTGGAGATCAAACGTCGCGCGGTGCGGCGCACGTTTGTGGTCAGCCTCGTGAACGGGGAGTTACAGGGCTATATCGTGACCCCCGAGGCGGCCGCGGCCGGGGGCTACGAGGCGACAAACGCAGTCTTCGCGCCGGAATCCGGCCGCACTCTGGTCAATGCCGCTGTGGAGCTGGTCAAGTGAGACCGATCTTCGACACGCGACCCCCGGCACCTGCCTCGGTCGATGCGCAGTCACCTATCGGCTAGGTTCAAGTCAACCCACAACATCACGAGGTAACCATGCAGACAAAGAACGTCGGATTCATCGGATTCGGATTCATCGGCAAGGTGCATGCCTACGGCTACATCAACCTGCCGATGCACTATCAGCCATTGCCTTTCCGTCCGGTTCTCTCACATGTCTGCACGAGTCGACCGGAAACAGCTCAGGCGGGAGCGGAGTTGATTGGCGCACCACACGCCGTCATCGACTACCGGGAGATCACCGAAAACCCGGACATCGACATCGTTCATATCTGCACGCCGAACCACCTGCACAAGGATGCAGTACTGTCAGCGATGGCGTACGGCAAGCACATCTACTGCGACAAGCCGCTGACCGCGACGCTGCCCGAGGCCGAAGCGATTGCCGCTGCACTGCCCGGCTACACCGGCACAGCGCAGATGACGCTTCAAAACCGCTTCTTCCCGGCTACGATGCGCGCAAAGCAGCTGATTGACGAGGGTTTTCTCGGGAAAGTTTTGGGGTTCCGCTGCTGCTATCTGCATGCAGGCAGCGCCGACCCCAATGCACCGCTCAAATGGAAGCTCTCAGCCGCAGCCGGCGGTGGCGTCATTGCGGACCTCGCATCCCATGTGCTGGACTTGATGCACTTCCTGCTCGGGGATTACGCCAGGCTGATAGCTTCGACCGCAATCGCCTACCCCGAACGGCCAATGCTGGGGAACCCTGGCCAGAAAGTTCCGGTTGATGCCGAGGACTGCGTGATGATTCTGGCCCGTATGGCCAACGGCGCGCTTGGGCACATCGAAGCCACCAAGATCGCCACCGGTAGCGAGGATGAGCTCCGGTTCGAGATCCACGGGTCAAAAGGAGCCTTGCGTTTCAATGGCATGGACCCACACCACCTCGAAGTCTGGGACCAAAGTGCCCCAGCTGGCCCGATCGGCGGAACGCGCGGCTGGACCCAGGTCAACTGCGGCCAGCGCTATCCGGAACCGGCCAACGGCTTCCCCTCTCCCAAGGCCACCATCGGCTGGATGCGAGGCCACATGGCATGCCTGGCCAATTTCCTCTTCGACATCGCTGCTGGCAACCCCGGCAACCCCGGCCTGGCCCAAGGGGTGTACATTCAGAAGCTCATCGACGCCTGCCGGCGCTCAGCCCGAGATGAAGTTTGGGTTGAAGTGAGGAATTGAGAAGAGCCATACGATTCTCGGCGTTGATCTTGGTTCGAGTGCGCTCAGGACCGCCGTGTTCGACCGCGAGGTGAGGGGGGGGGGCGGCACGCATGGCATCGTCGCAGGGGAGCCCAACCCACATGCACATCTCATGTAGCTTGGGCTCCCCTCAACGGGGACAAGTTGTCAGCCCGACGCTGCGAGGTGCAGGCTTCGGAATAGTAGGAATGCAGTCTACCATCCCGGACCGCGGGCATCTTGCCCGCATCTTCGCGCTAGGTGTCACCACTCTGTTATCAACAGCCGCTGCGCACTTGGGCGCCGTCGGAGCAGAGCAGGCAAGATGCCGGGCATCAGAATGCCTTCGGTCCGCAGAGCGGATTGGAGGTGGGCGCTTCCGAAGTACCGCCTCCGGTTCCCTCTCCCATCTCCGGCCGCGGAGTTTGGAGAGCGTTTTGGAGAGCGTTAGAGTGTTGGCTCTGTATCCTTCCGTTGATGCCGCGCTCTCCGTCACCGACCCCGCGCCCTGAGATACGCGTACCACAGAATCCGCGCCGCCACAGCCCGCCAGGGACGCCAACCCTCAGCAATGCCGTCGACCTCCGCGTAGCTCGGAACGGACTCCATGCCTCTCAGCTCCTGGATCGCCTTGGCTAACGCCAGGTCGCCGGAGGGCCACGCATCGGGCCTGCGCAGGGCGAAAAGCAGATAGGTGTCCGCCGTCCACGGTCCGATGCCTTTGACCGCCAGCAGTGCCTGCCGCGCCTCGCCAGCCACCATCCGCCCTACCTCATCCAGATCTAGCGTCCCGCCAACGATGGCTTCAGCCAGTCCGCGGACGTATCTGGTTTTCTGACGGCTGAATCCGACCTCCTTTAGCGTGGTGTCGTCCAGGGACAGGAATCCTTCGGGCGCGATCGGCACAATCCGTCGGCCAAGCTTGGCGAACGCGGCATTGGCCGACTCCAGCGAGACCTGCTGAGAGAGGATCTCGCGCACCAGCCCCGGGAATCCGGGCTCGTGGGTCCAGAACGGGGGCTCACCCCACCGCGCAACGGCACCTGCCAGGTCCCGATCGCGGCCCGCAAGTTCAGCGATGGCTTGAGCAAACGTCGATTCAACTAGGGACGTCATATTGGATATCTAGCCACCGAACACTTTCTTGAGCGGCAAGCTCTCTCAATGAGCTCTCAGCTACCGTCACTGCGGCAGCAGCTGATCCAGCAACCTGCCTCCGCGGCTCCTCACAGCGGCGCTCCCGGTCTCGATCATCTCCCCCCAATATATGCTATTCCATAGCAGGTCGCAACTGTATAGCCGAAGCGCCTACTGGCTTGATCCGGTAGGCGCTTCGCAACATCTTAGCAAACCGAGGGCCTTGCGCCCTCACCAGCTCAGCCGTACAGCGGGCCGAAGTTCGCGCAGGCGCGGAAATCGGCGCCCATCGGGTCCTGTGCGCCGAAGGTTGTCCAAGCACTTGGGCGGAAGACCTTCTCGTTCGGGACGTTGTGCATATAGACGGGGATGCGCAGCATCGAGGCCATCGCGATCAGGTCCGCACCGATGTGTCCATAGCTGATAGCACCATGG
>JAGHDT010000450.1 GCA_021159805.1 Anaerolineae bacterium | reverse complement strand
GCCGGGGCCGGCGCTGTGATCAACGCCCAGCCGAACGCAGCCCAATAGGACTGCAGCGTGAGAAGGAGTGCCTCACCTCCGAAAGCCGGGAGTGGCACCTGGATCGCAAAATGGGGTTGTGTTCCCATGAAGTCGCCCGCCGAGAGGTAGTTCCGCATATACCAGCTGCCCCCTACCAGCAGGGCCGCAGCCATGAACGCAGACAATGCCGGAACCATACGGGGGATTAGAGACCGAACTGACAGCTTGGTCGGAGAGGACAGAACCGACGTAACCAATACAGCCAGCGCTCCCAGGGGCAGCAACATCAGGGCGCTCTGCTTGGTCAACATGCCGAGACCGGTCAAAACACCCGGAACTAACCACATATGCCATGAATGGCGCGAGCCCATGAGCCTCAACATGATCAAGACCGTCAAGTGAAGCAGCGCGATCGTCAGCGGATCATTGCTGACACCGGCGCTCCCCGCAACGAACTGCGGATTCAGCGCCACCATCGCGGCCGCCAATAGCGCCAACCGGGGCCGTTGTGGCCATATCGTGCGCCCAATTGCGTGAGTACAGATAATGGTGATCGCCCCCAACAGGATTGATATCGCGCGCAACACTGCCGTCGCACGCACGGTGGCGCTCACAGCCAGTCTCTCTGACGGCAGATGCACAAAGACGTTCTTGTTCCACGGATCAGCGCCGCGTTGAGGTGAATATCCTGCTTGCCAGCTCGGACTGGGGATCAAGCGATCGGGCAGATCGTCCATCGCTGTCCAGGCAGTCAGGATCGCACCCAGCGTGTGATAGAGCGGCGGCGCATAGTAGAGAGGCGGATTGTGATAGCCGACAAGCCAAGCCATATTCTGCGCGGAATCTGCGCGCCGGCCCGGGATCTGGTAGGGCGGTAACTTCCTCTCGCGTCCAATATAGCGAATCACCTGGAGATGCGAGGACTCATCCGGGTTTTCGAAGATGGGGGTCACAGCCGCATACATCACGGCCGAGACAATATAGCAGGCCACTATCAGCCCCAAGAGCCAACGATGCCAATCCGATCTGAACAAGGTCATGATCCCGTCGTCTAGCGAAGAGAAGAGAGGCCACCAGACGACCGACCGCCTGTCGCCTGATGGCCTCAGAGTTCACATTGGTGTCCAGCCAACCGGGTAATCACGCGGCTATATCAGAGAACGAATCCCCGCGACAACATCCACACCCAGATGGAAGTGAATAACCCGGCGGTTGTTGTTCAGCAGGGCCTGCTGCTCCCCCAAAGCCTGTGCCCGGATCAGCACGCCGAAGGACATCGCGCCGCCCGTTTCACCTGCCACGTCAGGGATACCGACATCTTCCAGCACATCCGACGTGAACTGGATGAAGAGGCCACCGCCACCATCTCCCTTGTGCAGCTGTCCCGTCGAGTGCAGGTAGCGCGGGCCGTATCCGACTGTCGTGGCCACCTTGGTGCGCTCGCGCAGTTGGAGACGCAGTGCCTGCAACGCCGCCGTCGTGGCCTCGGTAGGCTGGACGTAAGCCTGCATGGAGAGGTAATCTCCCGGCTGCACCTGCGCCAGGAAGTTGTTCAGCACATCCACAGTCACCGGTGCCTGCTCTGCTTCGGGCAGCGCCCCCTGCTCCTGATACATGGCGATCATCTGGCGCGCCAAGACCTTGGCAGCCTCAACATTGGGTTGGTTGAAGGGCTGGATACCCAGGCGATACCCGGCCACAGCCGTGGCCAGCTCCCAAATGTAGATCTGCTCACCTAGATCGTAACGATCGCGCAGCGTCATCTCGACAACCGGATGCCCCGCTGCAGCCAGCGCGTCCAATGCCGCTCGGTCACTCGTGTCCCCGTCGATCCGCAGGCTGACGAAGAGCCGGTCATCACCATAGAGATCGGGAGATGCCAGCGGCTCCCCGACCACCGGCAGAATTCCGACGCCATCCTTGCCGGTGCTCTCGGCGACTAACTGCTCGACCCAGTCGCCGAAGTTAGCCAGCTGCGGAGAAGTCACCAACGTCAACTTGTCCCGTCCGGTCTTCGCCAACTCGCCGATGATGGCGCCCAGCTCCACGGCCACAGCGCCGTCCCGCACCCCAAGGGCCCGGTCCAGGAATTCGGCCAGGTCCACCCCCAGCAGCCCCGCGGGCACCAACCCGAAGTAAGAGAGCGCCGAATAACGTCCCCCCAGCGTCGGATCATTGATCATCACGGCCCGAAAGTGATGGGCGTCAGCCTCGGTCAGCAGCTTGGATCCGGGATCGGTAATCGCGAGGAAATGCTCGCCGGCGCGATCGACACCCGCAACGCCGGCAACCTTGTTATAGAAGTACTTGTAGAAGGAGAGCGTCTCCGCGGTGCCACCGGACTTGCTGGCGACGATGAAGAGCGTCTTCGACAGATCAAGCTGCTGCTCATAGGCCAGCACAGCGCCGGGATCGGTGCTGTCCAGGATGGCCAGATTCAGATAACCCTCGCGCGCGCCGAAGACCGTGCTGTAAACATCGGCGGCCAGGCTGGAACCGCCCATTCCCAGGAGCAGGACATCGGTATAGCCGTCGCCGCGCACCTCATCGACCAGGTCCGTGATGACCGAGAGGTGCCGCCGCATAACGGCCGGCTCCTCCAGCCACCCAAGTCGATTGGCGATCTCCGTTGGATCCGGCTGCCACACAAAGAAGTCGTGATCCTTGATGCGCGTCAGGATCGCGTCCTGCGCCATCTCGTCGAGCGCAACAGCCACATCCGAAGCGCATGTGCCCAAGGCAGCGGAGAACCGGTCACGGCTCAAACGCCGGATCTTATCCTCGATGCTCCGCATCAGCGAGCTGAAAGGCGTGACAAACTTCGCCACACCCTCGTCCAGGAGCTCCTGCATCGCACCATCCAGGTTGATGCCAAGCGCAGCAAGTTGGTCCAACTGCGCGCGAGCCTCGGCCAACCCTGTCTCGACCGTGACAGCCACGGTCCCGTGATCCAGGAAAGCATCCAAAGTCTTTGGCGGCGCCGTATTCACCGTGTGTGGGCCGATGAGGCCATCGACGTAGAGCGTGTCAGGGTAATCAGGGTTCTTGGTGCTGGTGCTGGCCCACAGCGGGCGTTGGTAACTGGCGCCCAGAGCAGCCAATGTCTCCCACCGCTCACCACTGAAGATCTGCTTGAAGTGCCGGTACGAGATCTTGGCGTTGGCCAGCGCGATCTTGCCCTTCAGCGACTGCGCCTCCGGCGTGCCCAGCTCATCCAATCTGGCATCGACCTTGGCGTCGACACGACTCACAAAGAGCGATGCCACAGAGGTCACTTCCGCCAAGTCACCGCCGGCTGCCGCAAGCCTCTCCAGGCCGGCAATATACGCCTCGGCAACAGCGTCGTACTGCTCCAGGGAGAAGATCAGCGTCGCGTTGACGTTGATGCCCTCGCCGATCAGCGTCTTGATCGCGGCGACGCCTTCCGGCGTCGCCGGGACCTTGATGAAGACATTGGGACGCGCGATCGCAGCGCGGAGCCGCCGCG
>JAGHDT010000072.1 GCA_021159805.1 Anaerolineae bacterium | reverse complement strand
GGGAACCAGAGGCACGGCCCCGAAAAGCATTCTCTGCCGGCCCAAAGCCCTTCACCTAATCTCGATCGCGGCTTTGGGCCGTTCTTCGCGCTGCATTTTTCTGCCTGTGTGATGTGCTGATGCACATGACGCCTACTACTTCGAAAATAGCTTCCGCTCCCGGGCCTAAAGGCTTTCGGCAGGCTTTAGGGCCTTCTTCGCGTTGCATTTTCATTCGTGCGTGGTGTGCTGATGCACATGACGTCTACTTCGAAAATAGCACCCGATTGGCGACGAACACGGATCATCGCGGTTCGGGGAAGGCCCTAAAGCCTGGGCTGCCACACTACGGCAGCATGAAAGCCTTTAGGGCCTCTACGCACACAAGCATGTTCATGCTTGCGTGGTGTGCGCGAGCGAACGCGGCGTCTAATCCGACAGTCGCTCGATCTGCTCCGCCACCTGCTCGGCCTCCACCTTCATATCGGCCAGCCTGTCCTGCTCGCGCCGCACCACGTTGGCGGGAGCCCTCTCCGCGAAGGGGCCGGCCAACCGCTTCTCGCTACCGGCGATGCGCTGCGTCAGATTGGCGAGTTCCTTCTCCAACCGAGCACGTTCCGCCACCAGATCCACCATACCGGCCAGCGGCAGGTAGACCACCACATCGCCCACCATCACCGAGGCCGACCGGGTCAACGGCTCGCAGCTCTCGACAACCGTCACCTTGGCCGCGTCCAACCGGGCCAGCGACGCCAGCACATCGCGGTTCTCATCCAGCACCCCAACCAGGCCAGCTCCCGCAACCGTGGCCGCCACGCGCTTCCCCGCCGCCACATTGTACTCGGCGCGCACGTTGCGGATGCCGCGGACCAGCTCCATCACCACACCCATCTGGGACTCGGCCTCGCCGTCCAGCCAAGTGTTGTCCCCCATCGGCCACGGCGCCACGATCAGAGCGTCACCCTGCTTCATCTCCTGTGGCAGCGCCTGCCAGATCACCTCTGTCACAAAGGGCATAAAGGGGTGCAGCAGCCGCATCGCCTGCTCCAGCACGGTCAACAGCACCGCCTGCGCGACCGACTTTGCCCCTTCAGCGCCCTCAGTCTCGTCCGCATAGAGACGTACCTTGGTCACCTCGATGTACCAGTCGCAGAACTCATCCCACAGGAAGTTGCGGATCTGGCGTCCGGCCTCGCCGTACTGATAGCTCTCGATCAGACGGAAGACCTCGCCCGTGAGCCGGTTGATCCGACTGAGAATCCAGCGATCCGGCAACGCGAGTTGCGCGCGCCCGATCTGAGCCAACGACAATGGCGCCTCGTCGTCCAGGTTCATCAGGATGAAGCGCGTCGCCTGCCAGATCTTGTTGGCGAAGTTGCGCGCGCCCTCCAGCCGTCGCGTGTCGAGGTTCATATCGTTTCCCGGCGTCGACGACGTCGTCAGCATGAAGCGCAGCGCGTCCGTACCATACTCCTCGATGATGTAGAGCGGATCGTACTTCCACGCGTCGGGCATCGACTTGCTGATCTTCTTGCCTTCTTCATTGCGGATCAGGCCGTGCAGATAGACCGTGGTGTACGGCGCCCGTCCCATCAGCTCCAACGAGAGCATCGTCTCACGAGCCACCCAGAAAAAGAGGATGTCGTACCCGGTCTCCCGCAGATCCGTCGGGAAGAAGCGCTGCAGGTCGGCCGACTCCTGGTCAGGCCAGCCCAACGTGGAGAAGGGCCAGAGCCCCGACGAGAACCACGTATCGAGCACGTCCTCGTCCTGGCGGATGGCCTCGCTGCCGCACTTGGCACACGTCGCGGGATCCTCGATCGCACTCCATGTGTGATCACAATCGTCGCAGGTCCATACCGGGATGCGGTGCCCCCACCAGAGCTGGCGGCTGATACACCAATCGCGGATGTTCTCCATCCAGTTGAAGTAGACCTTCTCGAAGCGCTCCGGCACGATCCGCATCTCACCACTCTTCACGGCGCGGATCGCCTTCTCGGCTAAGGTCTTGGTGCGGACGAACCACTGCGTGCTGATCAACGGCTCCACCACCGTGTCACACCGCTGGCAGTGGCCCACGGTGTGGTGGTAGTCCTCGATCCTGACCAATAAGCCCTCCTTCTCGAAGTCAGCCACAATGGCCTTGCGGCATGCGTAGCGGTCAAGGCCCTCGTACGGCCCGGCCTCCGCATTCATCGTGCCCGTCCCGGTCAGGACGTTGATCTGCGCCAGATTGTGGCGCATACCGATCTCGTAGTCGTTGGGATCGTGTGCGGGCGTCACCTTCACCGCGCCGGTGCCGAATTGGGGCTTTACCGCGCCATCAGTGACCACGGGAATCGGACGGTTCATCGCCGGCAGCATGACCTGCCGGCCCGCCAGCCGGTTCCAACGCTCATCGTCGGGGTGGATCGCCACCGCCGTATCGCCCAGGATCGTCTCGGGGCGCGTCGTCGCCATCTCGATGAAGTCCGTGGCCCCCTCAGCCCACTTGCCGCTGGACCAGGCGTGCTTCGGCCCGTCCCAGTCATCATTGAGGATCGGATAGCGGATCACCCAGAGGTGGCTGTCGTGCTCGTGGGGCACCACCTCCAGATCCGAGATCGCCGACTCACAGCGCGGGCACCAATTCACCATATAGGGGCCCCGGTAGATCAGGTCGCGCTCGTAGAGCGTGTGGAAGGCGACGCGCACCGCGTGGCTCAGTTCCTCATCCAGTGTGAAGCGCTCGCGATGCCAATCGCACGAGATCCCCAACTGCCGGTGCTGGTTCGTGATACGCGCGTGCG
>JAGHDT010000521.1 GCA_021159805.1 Anaerolineae bacterium | reverse complement strand
GTTTGCATCTTCGTTCCGGGTCCAAACACCTGCAAGACACCCATCTCCAGAAGCTCCGGAATGTCGTCCTTGGGCACAATGCCGCCCAAGAAGATCGGCACATCGCCAATGCCACGTTCTGTGAGAGCCGCCAGTATCCGCGGCACCAGCGCCATGTGCGCGCCGGACAGGATCGACAGCCCGACCACGTCCACATCCTCCTGCAGTGCCGCTTCCGCGACCATCGTCGGCGTTTGGCGCAGGCCCGTGTAGATGACCTCCATCCCGGCATCGCGCAAGGCGCGGGCCACCACCTTGGCCCCCCGATCGTGCCCATCCAGACCGGGCTTGGCAATCAGCACCCGAATCCTACGCGCGGTCGATTCGTGCAACCTAGCACCTCCTCGGGTATAGAGAGACAAGCACCTGCAACACCAAGCATCCATTCGGAGCCGAGCTACCGGGAGCGAACCCGAGTGCGCTCACGCGCACTACGCACCAATAAAAATGGCGTTCCACGGACTGCAGTTCGTCTCACTCCCTCTGCTCGGGCCGGTGTCTCACCGAGCCCGTCTTCGTGTCGAGCTTTCAGCAGAGGTGCACGGGCTCCCGACACAGTCGGAATGGACACCGGCCCCAGCGGATAGCAGGCGATGTTCGGAATAGATTCTAATCTGGCAAATTGCCCAGGTGCTCCGTGAGATTCATCTGGCGGAGTGTGTAGCTGTGACCATCGAAATCCAACACGTTGATGGCGGTCATCTCCTGTCCGAGATGCGGGAAATGCTCCAGGCTAATGTCAAGCACGCCTAAGATCAAGAGGCGATTGATGGCTGTGTGGGATACAACAACGACCGTCTCGCCGGGATGACTCAAGCAGATGTCACGCAGGGCAGCCAGAGCCCTAGTCTGCGCAGTTCTGAGGGTTTCACCACCGGGGATTACTGCGTCTTGGGGACGACTCAGCCAAGTCTGCCAGCCCCCAGCCCAGTGGGAGGCCAGATCGTCCGGCAGCCGCCCCTCCCACGCCCCAAAGTCCACGTCGAGCAAGCCTGCGTGGGGTATGGTCGGCGCCCCGGTGAGTACAGCGATCTCGGAGGCGGTCTGGTCAGTGCGACGCAGAGGGCTATAGTAAATTGCGCCCGGCGTCCAATGGTCAGCGACATAGCGGGCCGCTGCCTTAGCCTGTAGAACGCCCAGGTGATCCAACGAGACGGCCGCACGACCGCGTGGTCGTCCTTGGGGATTCCATGCTGTCTGCCCGTGTCGAACCAGGATGATTTCGGTTGTCATCGCATCCCCAAACTCCGGATCATCTGGAAGGAGAGACGCTTGGGGAAATGCCCCTCGTGCTGCGGTGTCGGGCAGTCTGGACCACGGCCATCCATCGCGCAGTAGCTACAATTTGGCACTGCAGTTAACGCAGAGCTCAGCCTGGGGTTCATTCATAAATCCGCATCGGCCACATACAATAGGTTGGGCCTCGGCCAACGGCGCCCGGCACGCTTTGCAGTTCTGAGCGCCAATGTCGTTGGGCGTACCGCAATACGGGCATATGACGTTGGCTAGAATACCCGCTGCACCCCGAGCGCCACCTTGCGTGCGGCAATACTCATCCACAGCCGTCCAGACCTCTGAGCGTAACCCTAACCAACGTACGTTTCTGGCGATATCATCGATCTCGCCCAGCAGCCGCAGCGGATTCAGCCATGCCTGTAGACCGGTCTTCGCTATGTCGGCGGCCACACTGAGTACCTTCTGCTCACTGACAGAGACGGTGATCCCGGTCTTCGTGGGAGAAACGTGCACGGTGACCGCTGTCGTGGGATCGCCAGATTCCCGCGGTCGGCTCTGGATCTGGACCACGGCGCGGCCTGCCTGGCTCTCCATCCAGTGGGCCTGTGTCTCACCTTCATCGAAACGCAGTACGAGCGAACGAGCCAAGTCACTGGGCTCAATGTTCCCATGATAGGCACGCTGCTCAACTGTCTCAGCCATGCGGACGCATTCCTAGAGGCTATCCAATCTGCACGAAGTCCTCGGCCGGCAGCACGAAGATGGTCGCCTTGTGCTCGTCCGGATTGTCTGGCTTACGGCACGCCGCCTCAATCGTGGCAAAGAGCAGCTCTAACTGCTCCTGCTCAACACCAACTAAGAGCGTGACATTCCCGCGGCGAAGGAAGCCACCTGTGCTCGCGATACGCGTCATCCGGAAGTCGTTCTCCACGAGGGCATCTGAAACATCCATGGCATCCGAGTCTTTGACGATAGCGATGACTAGTTTCATTTTTTGCACTCCTCACAATTGAACAAAGCGCTCAACTGGCAAGACGAAGACGGTGGCCCCTCCCACACGCGCCTCAATCATCATAGGATACCCGGGAGAGAGCGATAGCTCCACTCCCATAGGCACATAGCGCGTGCGACACGGACATAGTTCACGAATCAACGTGAAGAAATCCGGCAGTCGACTCTCTGCCATACCCACAACCAAAGTAACCATTGCCTCGTGCAAGAACCCGCCAACAGCATCCAACATCGTAACAGGGAAATGGTCTTGATTGAGGGCTTTGATGAGATCCCTCGACTGGCTTCCATCAACGATGGTGATGGCCATACGATCGATGAGCTCTTCAGGCATCGGTTTCCCCCATAGGGTTGCAGGTCTGTCCCTCATTGATTATAGTACCTTCGCACTCTTTGTAAAAGAATCGGAATCGTGCGTGTGCGAGCCGTGGGTCTACGTCGACCAGACCCGCGCCCCTTTGCCAACAGAAGAAGAATAATCCACAGATTTCACAGATTACGCCGATTTTCCAGAATTCCTATATGGAGTATGAGCAAAACGCTTGTACTGTAGTGACGGAGCCCCGAAATTGAGGAGAAGCCCAGTCTCGAACTCAGTAGCTTTCAGGTAGTTCAGGATCTGGGCCTCCTCAATGCTACTCAGCTTTGCCAAAGCCTTCAATTCGACGATGACATTGCCATAGCATACAAAGTCTGCAGGAGTTGTCCTTTGTAGCGAATTGGTAGTGTAACTTCTCGCTGAAAGGGAATATCCCGACAAGCGAATTCGATCGCTACAGCTTCCTGGTACACAGACTCCAGGAACCCACAGCCAAGTTCCCCGTGTACCTGCATCGCAGCGCCGATGATTACAGTTGTCTTCGGATCGCCCTTCACTGGCATCGCGCCTCCGTTCTAGGAACCCAGAGTATAAATCTGTGTAATCTGTGGATGGTCTGCTTCTGCTAGTGCACAGTTCCCCTGGCAGCGACGGCGAAGACTTGCTCGACCTGGCCATTGCGCACACCAATGACCTCATCAAAGAGATTGCTCACCGGGCAGGTGTGGTTGGGAATCACCGTGACGCGCTCGCCGATCTCGGGCTTGCGGGCACAAGGTCCGAAATCGACGTGGCCGTGCTCCTCCGACATAGCGTAGAAGCGGGCTTCCGGATATTCCAGAATCAGTCCATGCCCATCCAGGCCAAGAAGATCCGACGAGAACGTCTTGCTCCCACCATCCAAGATGCCGCGATCCGCGGTGGGGCGGCTGACCACTGTTGTGACGACGCTCAGCGCGATCTGGTCCAACGTCATCGACCCAGCCTTGATGATCGAGCGATCCCCGTAGATGTAGGTGCCGGCGCGGTACTCGGTCACCTCAGTCCGCTCGTGGGCCGACCACATCGCCGGCGTACCACCGTAGCTGACGCAATCCACGGAGAGCCCCGACAACTTCAGCAGCGCCTTCGTCGCGCTGACAAAGACATCGCTCTCCGCATCGTGCGGGAACGTCATCAAGCCACCGAACCGCAGGCCGGCTGAATCCGCGATAAGCTGTCCCAGCTCCGCCGCTTCCCGGGGTGTCTGAACACCACAACGGTGTGTGCCCGAGTCGAACTCCACCAGGACCGGAAGTTCAATACCGGCCTCTGTTGCCGCACCGGCGTAGCCACGCACGGTAAATGCCGAATCGGCCGTGACGCTGAACCGCACCCGTGCCGCCAGCCGCATCAGACGTGCCAGTTTGGCAGTCCCAATGATGTTGTAGGGTAGGAAAATGTCCTCAAGGCCGGCGTCAGCCATGACCTCGGCCTCGCTCACTTTCTGACAGGCGATACCCACGGCGCCCGCCGCTAGCTGCTTTTTCGCGAATTCGGGCACCTTATGCGTCTTGATATGCGGGCGATTGGCGATACCGTGCTCATCCAGATAGCGCTGCAGCCGGGCAATGTTCGCCTCCATTCGATCAAGATCGACAACAACCGCTGGTGTATCCAGATCGGCGATGATCATAGCTACTCCTTGGGCACCACCGCGATGCAATCCACCTCGATCAGCATCCCTGCGGGCAACCCGGCCTGGACCGTCGTTCGCGCAGGGTAGGGCTTGGTCAGATAGGTTTCGTACAGCGCGTTCATCTCTGCAAAGTCGCTCAGATCAGCCAGGAAGATCCCCACCCTGACCACGTCCGCCCACGATGTGCCGGCTTCCTCAAGCAATGTCGTGATGTTATCAAAGACCAGTCTGGCCTGCTCGACAATCGAACCAAGCCGGAATTCGCCGGTCGCCGGGTCCACCGGCCCCTGTCCGGACACAAAAACCAGCGGCCCCTCGGCCACAATCGCCTGGGAGTAAGCGCCCTTGGGCACAGCTCCTTTCTCGGTGAAGATCTCTTTACGCGTCATGTCATCGCTCCTTGGATCAAGTGAGAGTGCCTAAGGGAGAAGGGATAGGGAATACGGTACTATGGGCAAATCCCCCAGGGTTCGCCACAGAGAACCATAGATTCAAACACATTATAGGTCAACCGCCGAAATCCGAAATTGCCTCTTGCGTTAGAACGAAAGTTCTAGTATAATGTAGAGAGCAGATAGAACATACGAGCTAGTTCACCAATTCAGCAGGAGGGACATCATGGTACGGCGAGAACCCAGGTGGAAGGCAATCGATTGGTGGTCATTGGTGATGGCGGGCGCGGTCTTGATCGTAGCGATGGTGGCAGGCTAGGTCGGCGGGACCAGCGACGGTAATCGAAACCCGGATCAAGACGCACAATGACAGCGGGGAGGAACCATAATCGGTTCCTCCCTGTTCTTTGCAGAACCACTACTGACACCGACTAGAAGCTGACAGTCACCTCATGCGAGCAGGGACCATCGTTGGGTTGACAAACCTGACAGCCCTTATTCAGCAATCTCGTCTCGCGACGCCAGCCCCACCGTCAGTGCCAGCGCGACGCACTGCAACACAATGCCCAGCACAAAAGGACCTCGGGACCAGACACCATACGCTATGCCGGCCAGCGGGCCGGCGGGGAGCGTGACAAGAGCCGTCAGCGCAGCGCTTGCGGAGAAAACTAGGGCCCGTTGACGATCACCAACAAGATTCGCCCAGTAGCTGTTATTGGAGGAGCGGAAGAGCGCAACACTCGCTGCGTTGCCGACGGCCACCAGCACAGGCCCCCAGATGCTGCCGGACGGAGAGAGGACAAACAGAAGCGAGGCTACCACGCTCAAACCTTGGCCAAGGATGAGATTGCTGAAGAGACGCTCTCCCTGGAGTCGTTCGGCGGCCAACAGGATCATCCCCATCGTCACCAGTGCCGAGATGAACGGGAACAGGGCAACCGCGGATGGCGCCAGGCCAATGCCGCGCGCGTCAGTCAGATAAATGATCGAGAAAGTTGCCCACATCACCGAGTTGAACGTCACCAGATTGCGCACCACGAGATACGTTCGTATCCGCCGGTCCCTGCCGGCGGTGCGGATAGCTCCAAGATACTCCCGCAGCATCTCGAGAGGCATCAATCCAACGGTGTCCGCCATCCGCTCCTCTCCTACGGTGGTCTCTCGCAGCGTGAACTGCCGCACGATCGCCATAGCCACCGACGACGTCATCGTGACCAACATAATCACCCGCCCTGCAGGGATGATGGACCGCTGCGCCACCAGCCACCCCGCGGCAGGCGCAAACAGACTTGCCCCGGCCATGAGGAACTGCAGCACACCGTAGACCGCAGCTCGATTCTCTCGGGGCACGTCCTCGACAAACAAACACTCAAAGCTGGGCATCACGATATACACAAAACCGTTGATGAATCGCCCCACCAGGAAATACCAGGGATTGCGCGCGATGGCGTAGAGAAACATGGGCACGCCCCAACAGAGGATGTCAAAGACGACCAACACGCGCTTACGCCCAAACCGGTCGGCAGCATATCCTCCCAGGAGCGTGCTGATCAGCTTACTAAAGATAAGGACGCTCTGGAGCAACCCAACCTGCACCGCACTCACGCCCAGGGCCAGCATGTACAGTGAGATGTACGTCCCGTACCACTGGAAGGAGATCGCGGCTATGCCTTCGGTCACCACCATCACCCGTGCGTTCCCGCGCACAGCGGAGAAGAGGCCCCGCACCTGGCTCCGTTGTCGCGCCATCCGTTGGATCACGTCAGTCCACGCTCCTATAGGTGATAAGCAAACAGCGGGGCGGCTGAGCGCCCCGCTGCTCTTGAGAAAATCCGAAATGTCGAAAGGCCGCTGTACTAAGCCGCCTAGACGTTCAACACGACAACGGTAGCGACGGCGTCCGGGGCCTCCACAGGTCCTGTCACAACAACCGCACCGTCCTGTTCCTCGATAGAGAGCGCGACACCCGCATCCTGCAGCAGGTACGCGCCGGTGACCGCCTGATCCATAGCCGGGACCACAATCTTGCCGTCTGTCGGCCAGTCAAGGACGTGCATCTAGACCTTGCCGGG
>JAGHDT010000163.1 GCA_021159805.1 Anaerolineae bacterium | reverse complement strand
TGTGGCACGGGCTATAAACTGCCAGAGACCACGCGCCAGGCACACCACGTGGCTTCGGAGACCTGGTGAGGGGGCGAGGAGAGGAATCGACGATGTCGATCCTGAAAGAGCGTACCATATGGATATTGCTCCTGTTGTGGTTGGCTCTATTGGGCCTTGCCATCGAGGTGCGGGCCGATAGCGCCGGCTTCCAAGGTTACATTACCGACCTGGTCAACGGCGAGGCGATCTCGGGGGCCGTGGTGGAGGCCGGCGAGGCCCGAGTCATCAGCGATCCCCGCGGACGGTTCGTGTTGCGGCCGGGGACCGGCGTTTACGACGTGGCCGTCCGTGCCGAGGGCTACATCGGGATGCGGAAAACGCGCCTACGCCTGGCCGAGGGAGAACAGTTCGAGGTGAATTTCGAGATGATTCCCCAGCAGCCGACGGCGGCGCAAGAGGCCGTGCTGGCCGAGAAACTACCCCGGCCTCAACAAGAGATCGCCGGAACGGTGACCGAGCGCGCCTTGCAGGGCGAGGTGGCCGCCTCCTCCGTCACACAGGTGCCGGATACCATTCGCATGTTGATGCCCGACGGCGAGGTTGTGGTGATGAATATGGACGAATACGTCAAGGGCGTGGTGCCCCGCGAGGTGCCTCCCTATTGGCCCGAGGAGGCACTCAAGGCCCAGGCTGTGGCCGCGCGCAGCTATGCCTCGGTGATCAAGGCCCACCTCGATCAGGGCGCCGACGTGTGTACCACGGTGCATTGTCAGGCCTGGAGCAATACCCACTATGACACGACCGACCAGGCCGTGGATGATACTCACGGCGTATCCGTGCGCTATGCGGGCAATATCATCTATGCGTTCTTTTTCGGTCACTGTGATGGACGTACGCGCAGTTCTGCCGAGGTGTGGGGCGTGGACGTGCCCTATTTACAGTCCGTCGGATGCCCTTGTGGATTCGATGAGCTGTGGGGGCATGGCGTGGGCATGTGCCAGGAGGGCGCGCATGCCTTGGCCGAAGATGGCCTGCCGTACGACCAGATTCTGACCCACTACTATCTCGGTACCCAGGTTGAGGGGCCTGAACTGGCTCAGTTGAGCGATCCCGTCGTCATGCCCGAGCAGGGTGATGAGGATACATTGTTCACTTTTCGGGTGCGTTATGCGAGCCCCAACGGCGCCTTGCCGGCCGTAGCCAATCTGATCGTCGATGGGGCAGCCTTCCCAATGTTGCTACTGGAGGAAGCGGCTGATGGGAGTTTGTTCTACAGCGCGCAACTGCCCTTGGCGCTGGGGGAGCACAGCTATCGTTTCAGCTTCGACGATGGCTATGGCAACCTGGCGGTACTCCCCTCGAGCGGAACCTTCCAGGGGCCGACAGTGGGCTCGCCGGGAAGTGGCGAGCAGGGGGCGGCGCCCGAGTTCCCCGCTCTTGACGAGGTGAGCTTTGGAACACGCAGTGATTGGGAGCAGGGTGCCATGCAAGGCCTGCACGCTGTCAGCGGTCGCGAGGGCGGTATCGCTTTGAACGTGGGCGCAACGCAGGGAATCTGGACGTCGCCGGCCGTGTCGTTCGTCGTGACGCCCACGGCGTTGGCGGCCGCCTGGTATGGCGATACGCCGGCTCAGTCGGACATCTCTCTGGCGATCCGGACCAAGGATACGGCGGAGGGGGCCTGGTCCGCCTGGCGCGCGCTACCGGTCTCGGAGGATGATCTGGTAGAGGCGCACGTGCATCGCTCGCGGCTAGCGTATGGTGTTGGACCGATCTGTCAGTTACGACTGACCCTGGAGGCCGGTACCGGAGCTGTGTCTCCCTTGGTTTGGGACCTGCGTGTGAGCGCATTGGATACAGAGGAGGCGCTGCCGCTGAATAGCGCGTCGCCGCTGGAGACGGGGCCAGACGTCGTGATCCGGGCCGAGTGGGGGGCGGATGAAGATTTGATGCGTTGGGAGCCTGTCTATCGGCAGCCGCGTGTGATCGTCTTGCATAATACCGGGATGGATCTCGCCGATTCCGACTCCGCGGCGGCTCTCAGAGCTGAGTATCTTTACAGCGCCCTGATCCGGGGCTACGGCGATATTGGTTACAACTATCTGGTGGGGCCCGATGGCCAGATCTATGAGGGACGCTACGGCGGCCCTGGAGTGGTCGGTCGGCACGCCGGCCGCTACGACTGGGGCAGCATCGGCATCGCTCTCTTGGGCAACTATGGCGGCGCGCTCCCTCCGACGGTCGAGACGGCGCTGGTGGACCTGTTGACGCAACTCTGTCGGGAGCAGGGGATAGACCCACAGGGCGAGACCTATTTCGTCGATGGCACCTTTCCCAACCTGATGACGCACAGCGAGTTGGGCGCCACATCGTGCCCCGGGGCCGGGCTACAGGGTCAAATGGACGACATTCGTGCCCAGGTCGCAGCTCGCTTGGCGCCGCCTCCTGGCGTGAGCTTTTTCTCGCCGCCAGCGGGGTCAGCGGTGAGGGCTGTGGTGCAGCCCGGCTTTGACGTGACAGGGACTGTTACGCGAACGCGCTTCTACGTCGATGGACAATTGGATTGGTCCAGCGCCGAGGGGGCCTTGGATTGGCGCTGGAACACGACTGCGGTCAGCGATGGGCTGCATACTATCTCCGTTACTGCCTGTAACGACAATGGATGTGCGGGGGCGGAGAGGTCGCTGTTGGTCGACAACCTGGCGCCCACGGGCAGTGTGACCGTTACGACCTGGGTGACCGATACGCTGGTGCCGTTCGCGGTCGATAGCGAAGATGTGGTGACGGTTCAGTTCAGTAATGGCTGGGTTTGGGAGGGAGAAAGTCTTTACCATACCGAAGGCTCGGGTGGCGCCGTGGTGGATGC
>JAGHDT010000281.1 GCA_021159805.1 Anaerolineae bacterium | reverse complement strand
GCCAGATATGGAGTGTATTGGGCCCCTCAGGATGTGGCAAGAGCACGCTCCTGTTGCTGTTGGCAGGCCTGGTTCACTCACAGCAGGGCAGCGTCTCTATCAGTAACCGGGAGTTGGTGCGCCCCAGGCCCGAGACGAGCTTGATCTTGCAGGAGTACGGGCTCCTGCCGTGGGCGACTATACGGGAGAACGTGGCACTGGGGTTGCGCATTCGCACCTTCTATGGACCGGACGGGCGCCACGCACCCCGCGGCGCGCGTGTGGATCGACCGAGTGCCGATGCTCGCGTTGAGCATTGGCTGCAGCGTCTGGACATCGCCAACGTCGCAGGGCAGACACCGGGCCAGGTCTCCGGCGGACAGCGCCAACGCGCTGCCATCGCGCGGGCTTTGGTCCTCCGGCCCGATCTCCTGCTGATGGACGAGCCCTTCGCCGCCCTTGACGCGCCGACCCGCGAGAGCTTGCAGACGCTCACCCTGTCGTTGTGCGCGGAGGCCGGCCTGACGGTTGTCCTGGTCACACACAGTATCGAGGAGGCCGCGTTCGTGGGACAGCACATCTTGCTCTTATCGGAGCCGCCGAACGTCAAAGCCGGAGCTGTTGAGAATCCGCATACGGCCAACGCTGACTACCGTGCATCAGCCACCTATCAAGCGACCTGCACGCAGCTGCGTCAGAAGCTGACATCTTGACGGCTAGCACGACATCCGAACCCACCCCGCGCCCACCCTGGTTGAGCAGGATCCCCGCGCTCATCGTCCTGTTGCTGCTCTGGCAAGCTGCAGCCCTTGTCATCAAGCAACCGATCTTACCTCCTCCGACGACCGTGCTGCGCGTTTTCCTGCGCGAGTTTCCCGGTCTCCTCGGGCGTCACTTCGCCGTCAGCCTGGCGCGTGTCGCTGCAAGTATCGGGCTCGCCATCGCCACGGCCGCACCGGCGGGGCTGGCTCTCGGACAGAGCCGCAGGCTAAACCGCATCTTTGAGCCGTTCATCTATCTGCTCTATCCCGTCCCGAAGGTCGTGCTGGTGCCCATCGTCTTGCTCTTCCTCGGCGTGGGCGATCTTCCCAAGATCGTGATCATCACCATGATCTTATTCTTTCAGATCTTGGTGCTGGTGCGCGACGCCGCTGCCGGCATCCGTCCGGAGCTGCTCATCAGTGTGCGGAGCCTGGGCGCCGGCCGCCGCGCGCTCTACCGCTTTGTCTACCTGCCCGCCAGCCTGCCAGCGATACTCACTGCCGTGCGTCAATCTGTCGGCACAGCCATTGCCGTCCTCTATATCGCCGAGCTGTTCGCCACGAAGTACGGATTGGGGTACTATATCTACCTTGAGGGCAGCACGCTCTTCGACTACCCGCGCATGTACGCGGGGATTGTTGCTATGAGCCTGCTGGGCTTCGGGCTATATGCGGTCGTGGATGCGGTGGAACAGCGGCTACATTTCGCCGGCTGAGCCTTGCCGACAGGGTCGGGAGACCAAAGTCCGAAGTCGCAAGTCCGGAGTCCGAGGGTCGGGATAACAACATCGGGAGAGTCATCTGTGCTCGGGCCGATCTCGTGCTCGACCGTGTCGAGACCCGTGCCCGTCTTCGTGTTGAGCATTCTGCAGGCGGCGTGCAGGTGGCGATTTTCCGGAGGTGACCTGTATTCGCCGGCGCACGTTGTGCGCGCACACTGGTTAGGATCGCCGCACCCCAGTGCGGCTCTGGTTGGGCGAGACCCGCGGGCTCGCCAGATGGTCGGGCTTACACTTTGTCCCCGTTGAGGGGAGCCTAGCCGGTATCAGGTCTGCCTAGCGGTCGGGCCGTCGTGCCCGACCCTCTACTCAGCCGTACAAGGTGCTGTCCCCGACATACCGTTCCGGGATTCGAAGTAGACGTCATGTCCGCTCGCGCACACCATGCACAAATGAAACGCAGCGCGAAGAGCAGAGCGGACGAAATCACACGATGCACACTCGTCCCCCTCTCCTGGCTGCCGGGAGAGGGGGCTGGGGGGTGAGGGCTCTGCTGGGTTGTTTTCACCGTAGGGAGGCACTATGGCATTCAACAGCTTGAGAGAATTCGCTGAGCTTCTGGAGGCACGTGGAGAGCTGGTGCGGATCACGGCGCCGGTATCGGCGGATCTGGAGATCACCGAGATTGTGGATCGCGTGAGCAAGGGCCCGGCAGAGCGGAACAAAGCCCTGCTCTTCGAGAACGTCACCGGCTATGAGATGCCGGTGCTGATCAACATGTTTGGCAATGCCCAGCGGATGGCGTGGTCTCTGGGGGTTGACAAGCTGGAGGATCTACACCAGAATCTTGAGTCGCTCATTGATCTGCGCCCCCCCATCGGCCTTAGAGAAACCCTCGGACGTGGAGCAGGGCTGGCGCAAGCCTTGCGCAGCGCAGGACTCAAGCCGCGCAAGGTGCCGCACCCTCCGGCGCAGGCCATCATCGAAACTGAGACCCCCACCCTCGACCACATCCCGATCCTCACTTGTTGGCCCGGCGATGGCGGCCCATTCGTCACGCTCCCGCAGGTGATCACGCGCGATCCGGTCAAGGGAACGCGCAATGTGGGTATGTATCGGCTCCAGAAGATCGATAGTCGGACCCTGCTGGTCCACTGGCAGCGCCACAAAGGCGGCGCCGAGCACGAGCGCGTCGCCAAAGAACTCTCCCAACCCAGGATCCCGGCGGCCATCGTGCTGGGCGGGGATCCGGCCTGCATCTGGTCGGCGTCCGCGCCGCTGCCGCCGGATATTGACGAATACTGGTTGGCGGGCTGGCTCCGAGGACGGTCGGTTCCCTTTGCCAGCTGCATCACGCAGCCCCTGGAGATCCCGGCGACCGCCGACATCGTCATCGAGGGCTACGTCGATCCCAACGAGCATCTGCCTGAGGGTCCTTTCGGCGACCACACTGGCTACTACACGCCGGTGGAGCGCTTTCCCGTCTTCCACGTGACTGCTATCACGCGCCGCCGCGATCCGATCTATCCCGCAACGGTCGTCGGTATCCCGCCGATGGAGGACTACTGGATGGGCAAGGCCACGGAGCGGCTCTTCCTGCCGCTGGTCCAGCTCATCGCGCCGGAGATCGTCGACTTCGCTATGCCCGCACCCGGCATCTTTCACAACCTCGTCCTCGTGAGCATCAAGAAGCGCTTCCCGGGCCAGGCGCAGAAAGTGATCCACGCCCTATGGGGCCTCGCGCTGCTAAGCCTGGCCAAGGCCATCGTCGTGGTCGACGACTGGGTCGACGTTCAGAATCCAATGGAGGTTGGCTGGCAAGCCTTGGGCAACGTTGACTGGTCCCGTGATGTGACCTTGACGAAAGGACCGGTGGACCAACTCGACCACGCGTCCACCGCATCAGCATTCGGCGGCAAGATCGGCATCGATGCGACTGCCAAGCTCCCCGAGGAGGGGTACAGTCGTGGCTGGCCTGAGGTCGTGAGCATGGACCCCAGGGTAAAGGCCAGAATCGACGCGCTTTGGGACGACTTGGGCATCTAGCGGCCCAGCGTCGTGGCGTGAGCAGCGCCATGGCGTCGTCGCCACAGGCTCAGACCATACCGGCGTTTTCAGCAATGAGCACCGAACATCTCACCATCTACCGACAACACCCAATGAACGGAGAACTCGTTTCGTATGATAATGTCGACACCGCTTCCAGCACTGGAGTCCTTTTCTGCCCTCAGTTCTGAATGGATTCCCAAGACCCCGAGAAGCAACGATATCCTTGCACTATCGCTTGCTCGCTTGCTGGCCTGCTTGCCCTATCGCTCATTCGTATGAACCGCACACAACTCCTCATCACCACCTTCCTCGGTGGGCTGATCTCGCTCGCCCTTGAACTCGCCGCGGGGCGCCTGCTCGCGCCGGCCTTCGGCACCACTCAACTCGTGTGGTCGGCCATCATCGGTATGATATTGCTCTATATGTCGGTCGGCTACGCTGTCGGCGGTCGGTGGGCTGATCTCGACGCGAGTCCGGCGAGGATTTACACATGATTAATTGCGGTTGTGAATACATTTAGGGAGGTATTT
>JAGHDT010000484.1 GCA_021159805.1 Anaerolineae bacterium | reverse complement strand
TGCCGCCAACTGCGCCTCGCACGTCCCTGCCGTACGCACCCGTAGTGCAAACTGTTAGTTTGCACTCAACGCCGCCCACACGCCATCCGCCCCCCCCTTGATGCACCCCTACGTCCGACAAACTCTGTCGATCTCCCTGCGCGCTATCTCCACCGCGCGGCGGGCGTTTCCCAGATCACCGTGCACCGTATACACATCGCGCACAATGAACTCCACGGAAACGCCGCGCGTCGCGTCCAGCGTCGCCCGAATGTGCGCCGCCCACGCCTCCTCATCCAGCGTCTGGTCCACGCTCAGGAAATTCGGATCGGGCTTGCGCGAGTAGACAATCTCCGTCCCCCGCAATGCCTCCCCCATAAACTGCTCATCGCACCACCGCGAGATCGATACCTTCTTCAAGTTCGGGATCTGTGAGATATCGTCCCAGAAGGGATCCGCGGGCTCGCAGCAGCCATAGTAGACCCAACCCATCGGTGCACAGACGTCTCGGTAGTAGGGGAAGCAGAACTCGTGGAACATCTTCGGAGAGACTCCCACAGTCTCCTGGCTATTGGCGTTACCCCACATATCACGCAGTCGCGCGGGGCCACCGTCGTACCCAAGCGCCGGCAGCTGCGTCGTGAAGTTGTAGCTCGACCCAAAACTGTCTTGATTGCCATTGTTGACCCGCAGCAGGGCTTCAGACTCGGCCCAAGCCATCACCCGCAGCGCGTTGTCACGCAAGTAGGCCATCAACCGGTGCACGGCCTCCGGCGCGTCCAGCATAGCTATGAAGTATGCCTGCATCCCCATCAACTCAATCACGCGATGTGTCAGCATCGAGCAGCCGAAGAGCCCGGTGCGGATTGTGACCGGCAGGAAGTGGCCCAGCAGATCGTCCAAGAAGGCCTGCCACGCCATCGTCGTCTCGCGGTCCACGCTGCAGACCGCAGGCCTGAGCATGTCCAGATCCCGGACCAGATCCTTGATCGGATGGGCCCACTCGTAGCCGGTCTCCACGCCGTCGGCATCCTCCACCACCCGCCGGTCGATGGTGACACCCATCTCCTCGATATCGACAGACCACCCGATATCGAAGGTGTCGGGCATCACCTTGTCATCGTCAATCAGCTCGTGATTGCGGAGATTGCGCAGCAGCTGGCGCTCGATCCCTCGCCCGACCTCCGTCTCGCACCGGAAGACGCTCTCCGGCATGAAGTCACGGTCGAAGGTCCACGTCTCGATGATGACCGGCGGCCGCGCGCCGGCCCTTGAATCGTTCAGATCGTACCACATCTGCCGCCGCGCATCCATTATGGGTAATGCGGCAATCTCAGCCTGCTTGGCCGCCAATCTGCGAAGATAAGTACGTTCACTGTCGGGAAGAATCCAATCCATCACTGGCTCCGGTGAGAATGGTCGCGCTGCAGAGCGCGAGAATGTGAGAACAAGGAGTTGGCGAGTGCCTATCCAGGATCACCAGTCCTGGTCCAGAACCCACTCAGGACCAGGACTGCGAGCCCTTGACGCGTGATCTAGAGGCGCGCAGCCAGCGCACCGTCCGGTGCCGCCGGGTTGAGGCGCACGCCATTGGTTTCAGTCTCGGCAGTGCCACCCTCAACCAAGGCCACACCTTCCACCCCCCGCAGCACAACCGACCACGGCTTGGTTGCGCCATCGACCTTGATGCCGATCGCGTCACAAACACGCGCCACGCTAATCTCAGTCGATGGACTGCCGTCCAGCGCGGGGACGCGAGCAGACGCCGTGGCGCCGTCCTCAAGCGCGAAGACGTGGAACGTCACGCCGTCGGCATACTCATAATCGGGCCGATCCTCGACAGACTCCACCGGGATCACGCTGTTGGCCCGCACCATCAGCGGCAAGCTCATGAAGCCCTGCTGCTCGCGCACCCCTTGTGTGTCTAGCATATCCAAGGTCTTCCTCATCCGTGGATCAACCCTTCGCCATCAGCGCGACCGCGGTGGACGCCACGGTCTCGCGCAGCAACCTGACGTCGACGCCGGCCGCCTCCATCCCCAGCATTACGCCGCCGACCACCGGTGGCATCGTCAATTGCGTCAGGCGTGCACCCGGCGCCACATCGTTGATGGTTGCCAGCATGGTCCCTGCAAGCAGTGAGCTGGCACCAAACAGACTCCCAATCTGGACCACGTCGAAGGCCTCGTGCTCCAGCGCCAGCTGTCGAACCACACCCACGACCAGGCTGCCGAGACCCCGGCCCGCCCAACGGATCAGGTCGAGCGATACGGCATCTCCGGCAGCTGCGGCCTGGAAGATGAGCGGCGCGACCTGCGTGGAGAGCACATAGCGACCCATACAGAGGCCCTCTAGCAGATCCTCCGGTCCCAACGCACCCACGACATCCACAAAGGCTTGCGTCAATGTCGTCGTTGGTCCCCGCCGGGTGAAGGCTCTCGAGACCGCGCAGATTGCCTCAGGGACGAGCGTGTCGGCGCCGCCATATTCACCCAACATCGCAGCACCGCCGGTCGTATGGCCCTCACGGCCACGGCGGTCACGTCCCCAGCAGTTGGCGCCGGTCCCAGCGACGATGCCTATGCCCCAGCCCTCTGTGGCGCCGGCAATCAAGCCAATTATGGAGTCATTGACCAGCGCAAACGGGGCGTCCAAGCCCAGCGAAGCAATCGCCTCCAGGTGCGGGCCGCGCTCACCGGGCCAGTCATACCCGGCGATCCCGAACCCGGCGCCCGCAATCCGATCCACTGAGAGGCCGGCCGAGGCCAGCGCGGCCACAGTGACCGCCTGCAGCGCAGCCTGCAGGCCTTGCCACCCCACTACCTCATAGCTGCCGGCGCCCGCCTGACCGAAGCCGATCACGTGGCCCTGCGCGTCTGCGATCAGGGCACGGCTGTTACTCCCGCCAATGTCATATCCTAGGAAGCACTGTGCCATCGTTGCCACCTCCCGAGAAACAGCACTCAGCAGATCTTGCGGATCACACCTCAACAACCCGCCCCTGCTCGGACGATTCCACAATCGCACCCACGACCTGCGTCTGGCGCAGGCCGTCGATACCGCTGGGCAGCGGGCCGTAGTGGGCCCACGAAGACGGCGTAAGCGTCTCCTCCAGGACGGCATCCGCGAAGCTATTCACCACGCGCCACCCGTCCTTGGCCACATTGAAGGCTTCCAGGCTGGCCCGGGGCTTACCCGCCGCCCTCTCTACCACATCCGCCAGCGGATCCACGTGATGGTAAAGCGCGCCGACGGGCACGCCCTGGGCCGCCAGAGCGCCCTGATGTTTGAGCAGGCCACGAT
>JAGHDT010000412.1 GCA_021159805.1 Anaerolineae bacterium | reverse complement strand
GTGTGGGGCGGTGTGGAAGCCCATCGCCCGCGCCTTTGAGATGAAGGCCGCGCCTTCCTCGCCGGCGACGAAGGTGGGATAGTCCTGATCGTACTTGTACGGGCGCCAGCGCGGAACGTGAAGGAAGATCTGTCCCGGATCGACACGGGCGGCCAGTCCGTCCAGGAGGTCGGGATTCGCCGGGCACCAACTGACGGCGAGGCGGATGTCATCCAGCCACGCCGGTCTCAGGGCCGCAGCTTCTGCCAGGCGATAGGCTTTCCAATACCAATCGCGGTAACGCTTGACCGGCCCTGTCCACTCTCCCTGATGCGCAGAGATACGCCAGGCCAGGTTGCCGACACAGCGGTTCTGCTCCAGCGGACCATAGGCCTGCGTCACAAAGGTCGCGGTCTGAACGCTTTTCTCGTGGCCGATCCGGACCTGCTTGAAGATGTAACTCTCATCCCACGTCTGGACGGAGAAGCCTGCGTCCTTCCCCTGGAAGACCAAAAAGCCGGCTTCCCACGTGTTGGGCCAGGCGGCGCGTTTGCCCGCGATCTGCGGGTGCGACATCGGTAGGCGCGTGCCCTGCTGGAACGGACCGACGACATCCAGCTCCTCGCGAATGCCGGCGATATTCAGCCCAAGCCCGGCGACGCCGCCCTGCATTGTCCAGGCCGATGGCTCCACGATGATGTCGCCCGTGGCGTCATCGATGCTCACGCGGATGCTCACGTCGCACTCCCAGTCGTTGAGCACAATCTCGGCGATGCGGTCGCTCAGGAGCGTCGTGTGCACCTTGCTGGCCATCGGGTGGACGCCCAGCGGCGACACCTTACCCGTCTGGTGCATAAGGTCGAAGCCAGGAACATCGGTACCTAGAGCACGATCCAGGAAGTCCTCGCCTGTGCGGGCGTCCTTGATGGCGACGATCCGGGCGCCTGCGAACTCAACGATGGTGGTCGTGGATTCTGCGATCAGGCCTTTGTCAGTCAAGCGAATCATAGTGTACCCCCTGAGAGAGAACGGTGGATATTGATGGCTTCAGCATATGATGCTTTGATGGAACTGGCAAATGGAGGCCCCCCCCCCTCTGCGGCGGATCGCAGAGGTGCGGACGGCATAGAAGGTCAACCAACAGAGGGCAACCACAAAGGGGCGTGCCCCCGGTTGCCCCTACAGATGCCTCGATCCGGTGTTATCTCCTGGTCTGTTGACTTGCCCACCTCCTGGAACGCACCCAGTCACGACCTGTTGCACAGCTCATCTGCACCTATAATAGGACGTCACTGGGTCGCCACAACTGGGCGGAGGTACGACATGAAATCACGAGAGATCATCCTGGCCAATATTGACCACGAGAACCCACCGCGCTGCGGTCTGACCTTCGACCGGGGCAGGCTGACCGATATGATCGGCTGCGGCCTGCGTCCGCACGGCTACACGCAGAAGCGCTGGGTCGACGGCAAGGTCGAGTATTACGATGATCAGTGGGGCAATCTGTGGGTGCGGATGCGCGAGGGATCGATCAAGGGGGAGATCTTCAGACCTGTGATCGAGGACTGGCGGCAGCTCGACGAGATGCAGACCCCCGACTATAGCCATCCCGATTGCGCTGTGGAGATGATGGCGCTCTTCGCGCAGCCGACCGACAAGTTCAAGCTGGCTCATATCGGCGGCTGGATCTTCGACAACGCGCGCTACCTGCGCAAGATGGAGATCTACTTCTGCGATATGGCGATGTATCCCGACGAGGTGGACCGCATGCACCAGATTGTGGCGGGCGTCTACGAGCAGAAGATCCATTGGGCGGGGAAGGCCGGTGCCGATGGTATTATGATCGGCGAGGATATGGGGACGCAGACTGGCCTGCTGTTCAGCCCCAAAATGTTTCACCATTACTTCAAGGATATGTATACCCGGCTGATGTCGATTGCCCGTGACTACGGGATGAAGGTGCTGATGCACTCGTGCGGGCAGAACTGGTCGATCGTGCCGGATCTGTTGGACGCCGGCGTTGACGTCTTCCAGTTCGACCAGCCCGCGGTCTACGATATGCCCAAGCTGGCGGCGCTGCTCAAGGAGCGCAAGGCCGCGCTCTGGAGCCCGGTCGATATCCAGAAGATCCTGCCGACCGGCGACCGTGCCTTTATCGAGGCCGGCGCCCGCGAGATGGTGGACATCTTCGAAGGTGGCCTGATCTGCAAGAACTATGGCGACTTGCCGGGTATCGGCGTTGACGAGGAATGGGACGATTGGGCCTACCAGGCGATACTGGAACGCGCGGGTGTTGCCGTGGCCAACTGATAGATCAGAAAACAGAAGGCGATGCTCCGAGTGATGTGCTGGAATCCGGACGCGGCTATCAAAGCGCGCGTGCTTGACCTCTTGATGCAGACAACCCAAGGAGATTGACCGTGAAATATGGCATAGCTGACTATGGGATGAATATGTGGGATGGCGGTGTCTTCGACTACGAGAAGCGCTGGCTGGATCTGAAGGCTATAGGCTACGATGGTGTGGAACGATTGACGCCGTTGACCGAGGCGGATGCGGTGCGTCGTGCCGCACGGATGCACAAGCTGGGCGTGGACTTCGGCACGGTGCTGGCGCCGACGCCCGAGCTCTCTATCCAGTGGACGGCGGCCTTCGGCAAGAGCTACGTCTGGACGGCGGTAACCGGCAAGGATTTCGATACTTTCTGCCGCCAGGTCAACGTGCAAGCCGATGTC
>JAGHDT010000237.1 GCA_021159805.1 Anaerolineae bacterium | reverse complement strand
GGGATTCCCGTGATCAACATCGGTCCCTCCGGCAAGACCGGTGTGCCCGGCGATTTGGAGGTGTGTACGGAGCGCATGGCCGTGCTGGCTGAGGAAGCTGAGCAATACGGTGTGTGCCTCTGCGTGAAGGCCCACATTGGAACCTCTATGTACAATACCGCGACAACCCTGCAGGTTATGGCTGCCATCCCTTCACCTGCCTTCGGTATCGATATGGATCCGAGCCACATCCATCGCGGTGGTGAGGTGCCCAGAGAGGCGCTGAAGCAGGTGATCTCTCGCGTGCGGCACGTGCACATTCGCGACTCCGGGCCCGGCCCCGCGCCCGGCAAGGCTGAGGAGCAGGCCTGCGGTAGAGGCGAGATCGATCTCTTCGGTTACTGCGGCGTCTTGATCGACGCGGGCTACGATGGCCCGGTCAACCTGGAGATTATCGGTGCCTCGCAGTACGAAGTGAGCCGGAGCGCCATCATCGCGGCCGAGAGCGCCGGCTATTTGAGGGCTGTGCTGCGAGCAAATGCAGGAGCGTAGATATGGCGGCCAAAACTGAACGACCTAATATCATCATTATGTATGCTGATGACCTTGGATTTGGGGATATCGGGTGCTACGGAGGCACAGGGATTCCCACGCCCAACCTTGATCGGCTCGGTGCGGAGGGGTTGAGATTTCACGACGGCTATGCCACGGCTGCGACGTGTACACCGTCGCGCTACAGCATACTCACGGGCTCGTATCCGTGGCGCAACAAGAGCGCAAGGATCTTGGCTGGTGACGCGCCGTTGATCATCGAGCCGGGCGCCCCGACGCTGCCCGCGCTGCTCAAGCAGGCCGGCTACTCAACCGGGGTGGTGGGCAAGTGGCACCTCGGGCTTGGGCAGGGGAACCTCGACTGGAACGAGGAGATTCCGGCATCGCCATTGGATGTCGGCTTCGACAGCTCCTTCATCATGGCTGCCACCAATGATCGCGTGCCCTGTGTCTATGTCGAGGGGCGCCGGGTGGTGGGGCTTGAGCGCGATGATCCCATTGAAGTGACCTATGACAGGTCCAGGGCCTTTCCCGGCTTGCCCACCGGCAGGGACAACCCCGAATTGCTGAAGATGATGTACAGCCACGGCCACGACATGACCATCGTCAACGGTGTGAGCCGTATCGGCTTCATGCGCGGCGGCACGGCGGCCCTGTGGAAGGATGAGGAGATGGCCGAGGTCTTCCTCGGTATGGCGATCTCGTTTGTGGCCGAGCATAAGGATGACCCATTTTTCCTCTATTATGCCTTCCATCAACCCCATGTTCCTCGCATGCCCGGCTTGCGCTTTGCCGGCACGACGGGGTTGGGGCCACGGGGCGATGTGATCGCCGAGATGGATTGGTGTGTGGGTGAGATGCTGGATACACTTGAGCGTCTTGGGCTGAACGAGAATACGATCGTCATCTTTTCCAGCGATAACGGTCCGGTCCTTGATGATGGCTACGAGGATCGCGCTGTCCAACTGTGCGGCGACCATCGGCCCGCCGGCCCGTTGCGGGGCGGCAAGTACAGCATGTTCGATGGCGGGACACGGGTACCGTTTATCCTCCGCTGGACCGGCACGGTTGGAGCGGGCGAGACGTCGGCCCTGGTGAGCCACGCTGACTTCCTCGCGTCGTTTGTGGCCCTTGCCGGTGTTCCTCTCCCCGAGGACGCCGGGCTGGACAGCTTTGACGTGCTGGACGCGCTGCTGGGGAGAAGCCCGGTCGGCAGGTATGAACTGGTCACTGAGGGTACCCAGGCGCGGATCGTCCTCCGGCAGGACAACTGGGCCTTTATCCCGCCGCACGACGGCCCCGCAGTCGCTGCTCATACGAATATCGAGACCGGCAACTCGCCCGAGCCACAGCTCTATGATCTCTCTCTGGATATTGGACAGATCACGAATCTGGCGACGGCAAACAAGACCAGAGCAGATGAGATGGCAGCCCGTCTGATAGAGGTGTTTGGGGGTGAACGGACACGCCCGGCTGCGCGGGAAATGTAGCGACTCTGCCGGCACACGGATATGCTGGTACACAGGGATTGTGACTCGGCATTCCAGGCATGGGGGGTGTTGTAGTCTGGGGGCGGCTCTCTGCACAGACACAGGTGCGGTTGAGAAGGCTAGATCCGAAGAAGACGCGAACCCCAAGGGTCCGCGGGATCGTCTGTACCAAATGGCTGGCTCGATCAGCGGCAGCAAAGCCGATAGGTCTGGGCAGCAGGTAGAGGGTTGCGCAGCCTCCCCCATCTGGTAATTGTCCCAGAACCCAAAATCCACCCGGCACGAGGTCCTCCGTGCAGGACGATCACCAGAGCTCGAAAGGCTTTCTATGAATGCCGAATGGATATCTGACATCGTGGCCATCTGGGATGTTAGGGTCTCTGGAGCTGTCGAGGAGATTCTTCCGGAGGTCCTGTTCCTCTTCTCGAGTGAGCGTGGTGACGACTTTGTCCTCAAGGAGGTCGGCGACATCGATGATAGTGTTCTGAATCGGCTTGAGTTCGAGTACGAGGTGATCCTCCACGTTCATAACTTCGGGCTGCCCGTTGCTGTGCCGTTGAGAGATAGGCAGGGGCGCGTTGCTGTTCCGTGGGAGGGTCACTACTACCGGCTCTCGCCCTGCCTGCCAAGCGCCGATGGCGAAGTGACGGGCCCTGCCCGCGACCGGCTGTTTCATAACTATGGGAAGACCATCGCAGAGATGCATCTGGCCCTGGCGGCTTTTCCCCACGACAGGTTTGAGGGCAGGGTCGAGCGAACCGCGCTTGAGTCAGAGGTCTTCGATATCGGCTTGTCTATCATCACGGCATACCTATCCGGGAGGCAAGGGGTCAGCTTTCGGGCGATGCTGGTTGAT
>JAGHDT010000052.1 GCA_021159805.1 Anaerolineae bacterium | reverse complement strand
GCATTGACGTCGGCAGCTGCCAGGACGAGATTCTGAGTGCCCATCCCGTTGACGAGGTAGGCCAGATCCGGGTTGCGGGCACAGCCGTCGACGTTCGTCATCGCTGCCGAATTGATGACCAGATCCGGCTTGAAGACGCGCATCAGATCGAGCATCGCATCGCGGTCGGTGATGTCATCGTCCGGCAGGTCGACACCGCGAACAGCGTGCTGCTCCACCAGACGGGAGATCAGGGCACGCCCCAACTGCCCCTTGTGGCCGGCAAGTAGGATTCTCATAGTGTGTAGCTCCTCACTCGAATGTCGTTTCCACTCTACCATGGGACGGCCGTTTTGCCATACGTTCCCCCTTCCCCTGAAACGGGGACTTCGTTTCTTTTTTCCCCCGGAGGGGGCAAAGGCAAGCCAGATGGCTATGTTGAGCTAGCGGCCGCACCTGGGTCAGCGAAGCGCCTCCTGCTTCAGCCCTGCCTTCGTGCTTGCGGGTCGTGGATAGTGCGCGGGAAGGGCCGCTGCCAGCCTTCGCGCCCAAATGCCGGTTTCTGCGACAGGTCTCGCATATAGACGCGGTGGTCGAAGTGTGACTCTGAAGTGAAGGCCATCACGGTGCTTGTCAGATGGGCATCCAGCCGATCACGCACGTCCTGGCATTCGGGCTCGTGGGTGAGGTTGTTTTGTTCCGCAGGGTCGTTCAGGCGGTCGAAGAGGAATGGGCCGGCACCGCTGTACCTGCACAAGCGCCAGCGGCCATCGTCGATCCACCACCCACCCTGCGTGGCCCCGATGAGTACTGCATGCGCGGCCTCGACGGGCAGACCAAGCCCCGGCAGCGGACGCGAGTCCATGTAGTCAGGCACATCGACGCCGGCTGCGGCGAGGATCGTGGCGGTGACGTCGGTGAGCGAGACGAGTTGGTCGTTTTCGCCTGCCATCAAGCCCCTCGGCACGCCATCCGGCATCCGAACGATCATGGGGATATGGATGCTGCTCTCGAAGAAGGTGCCCTTGCCAATCATGCCGTGGTCCCCCAGATAGTCTCCGTGGTCGGCGGAAAAGATGATGATGGTGTTGTCCAGGAGGCCCCGACGCTCCAGGCTCTCCAGGATCTGCCCGACCTCGTAGTCGATCTGCTGGACCAGTCCGGCGTAGTGCATGCGTACCTTCTGTATCTGGGCGGGCGTGAACTCCGCATAGTCGACGCCGTTCCAGGGTCGCCGGTTGCCCTCAACGTTGCGGATCCTCAGCTCTTCCGCATCTTCGGTAGGGGGAACGGCCTGTGGCATCGCTTCGGGGTCAAGGTTCTCGATGAACTGCGCAGTGGGGTCGTAAGGACAGTGCGGCCCCGGGAAGCCGACCATCATCGCGAACGGGCCGTCGTTGCCGTAGTCTTCGACAAAAGCGCAGGCTTCTTTGCCCACGAAGTGATCCACGCTGTATTCCCACGGCAGCCGGTTGATCACAGCGCCTTTGTTCTCGAAATAGCCGTCGTGTTCATTGCCGTGGTACTTTCGGTGGCCATCGGTGTGGAGGAAGTGGAAGTAGTCGTCGCGGATGTGAATCCAGCGTTTGTCCTCGGCAATGACTCGGTACTGGAAGCCCATCCGAGCGTCCCACGGATAGAAGTGCATCTTGCCGATGGCTGCGGTGTAGTATCCGGCCTGGTTCAACATCTCAGGCCAGGTCTGTAGGCCCATCTCGGCCGCGTCGGGACGCAGAAACTGCCCGTTGTCCAGAACCCCGGTCTTGAATCCGTGCAGTCCGGTCAACAGCGCGACGCGTGCCGGGACGCAGATGGGGTGTTCGGAGTAGCACCGGGTGTAGCGCACGCCCTCATCGCTAAGCCGGTCGACGTTGGGCGTCTTGAGAAAGTCGGCGCCGTAGCATCCGAGGAAGCTATGACGCAGCTGATCGGGCATGATAAAGATGATGTTGGGCTTATCGCTCATTGTTGGCCTCCTTGGGGGCTTGCCCCACACCGCGCAGAGATGTTGCTATCTTACACTGCGATGTAGGGGCCGCAAATGATGGGGTGGCGACTTGCTGGAACAGAGAACTCTGGACAGATCCCCAAACCCTCTTATACTCCGGGTGGCTGCTCGGCGAATATGAGAGAGCACGAGGTGCTCTCTCCGCTACTTGCCCCCACCGAGTGCTTTGGGGTTATTGGGAGACAGCATCGCCCGAGATCGGGCGACGCGCATCGAGTTAAGGCGGATTTCATACAGGCTGATCTGCCTGGATCGGCTGGACGTGAGGCAGCCGTGAGTGAAGGAGCTGACAATGGATAAGGTTGAGTTCCCGGGGCGTGGCAAGGTCGCGATTGTGCGCGCCACGCCGGAGACGGTTCTGGATGACTATGCGCGGCTGATGGAGCTCTCCGGCTACCAGGAGATCCTGCCGAAGGACAAGACGACACAGCTCAAAATCAACATCTCGTGGCAGACCTGGTATCCGGCCTGTTCGACGACGCCTTGGCAGCTGGAGGGCGTGATCAAGGTGCTGCAGGGTGCCGGCTACGACTTGGTGGGTGTCCACAACGACACAGTGGTGGTGGACACCAGCGTGGGCGAGGCCAATAACAAGCAGCGCTACGTCACCGACAAGTACGGTGTGCCCTGCATCTACATCTACAAGCCTGAAGTTAAGTGGGTGCCGTATCAGACGAAACGCCCGTACCTGGTTCTGGACAAGATCTATCCTGAGGGTGTCTACATCCCCGAGACGTTGATCGGCAAGAACATCGTGCAGCTGCCGACGATGAAGACCCACGTCTTCACGACGATCACCGGCGCGATGAAAAACGCGTTTGGCGGGCTGCTGGGGCGCAAGCGCCACTGGACCCACAGCGTGATCCACGAGACCGTGGTCGATCTGCTGATGATCCAGCAGGAGATCCATCCGGGGCTCTTCGCGGTTATGGACGGGACCTTCGCCGGTGACGGCCCTGGGCCGCGGGCGATGAATTGGCACGAGAAGTACATCCTTATGGCATCGTCGGACCAGGTGGCGATTGATGCTGCCTCGGCGATGCTGCAGGGCTTTGACCCGCTCTCGATTCCCTTCCTGCCGATTGGGCACGAGCTGGGGTTGGGCGTCGCTGATCCGCGCGAGATCGAGTTTGTGGGCGACATCGATGCGACCGCCGAGCGCTGGAACTTCGTGCAAGAGGACACCTTTGCCAGCAGGGGGCAGAAGGCTATCTACCACGGAGCGTTGAAGCCGTTTGAAGCGATGCTGCTGCGCAGTCCGATCGTGTCGTGGTCGTACTTCGCCAGCAACTTCTACCATAACGTCTACTGGTATCCGGTGGTCGGCCGCAAACGCGTTGAGGCCGCGCTGGATACTCCGTGGGGCCGGCTCTTCCAGCAGTACGGCGCCGATGCCGGCCTCGAAGGTGCGGTCCTGCCCACCGTCGAAACCAAGACCCTCCTGGAAGGGGCCGGCGTGCTGAGCGGGCTCGTTGCTGCCGCAGGTGGTGGGCTGGCTTTGCTGAGCTCGCTGAGGCCGCGAGACTGATCTTGCGTATTGAGACACGGCGCATGAAGACGCGCCGTGTCTCAATACGCAAGATCAGTCTCGCGGCCTCAGCGAGCTCAGCAAAGCCAGCCCACCACCTGCGGCAGCAACGAGCCCACTCAGCACGCCGGCCCCTTCCAGGAGGGTCTTGGTTTCGACGGTGGGCAGGACCGCACCTTCGAGGCCGGCATCGGCGCCGTACTGC